>JBGUNW010000180.1:0-3830 GCA_045117555.1 Eubacteriales bacterium | reverse complement strand
TTACCGCGTTGCAAACGCGAAAATCAATTTGGAAGATGGGCTAATGCTGCCGGTTTCGCGCCTGAACGAGTTGCGCCGCCGCGCCGTAGAGGCGCTGGACGAGGCGCAAATGCCGCCGGAGCGCAAGCGGTACCCGATTGAATGGAATACCGAAATGCCGGCTCCCACCGAGCGGAGAACGGCAAGATTTTACCGCCCGGAACAAATCACCGAAAAGGCGCGCGGGTATTTTGAACGGATTTTTTTGCCGTTGGAACGCTTTTCGCCGCTTGCGAACGGCGTGGTTCTGCCGGCGGTGATCTTTGATGGCGACCTGCCGGCTGTTCGGCGGTTGTTGCAAGCCGCCAAAGCGCAGGGAGCGCGCTTTGCGCTGGTGGGCAATTTGGGGCATTTATCGCTTGTAAAGGAAGCGGGAATGATCCCCGTGGGAGATTACCGCCTGAATATTACCAATCGCGAAAGCGCCGCGTTTTATCGGTCGCTCGGTTTGGAAGATCCCATTCTTTCCCCCGAATTAACGCTTCCCCAACTGCGCGATATCGGCGGCGGGACCGAAACGATCGTTTACGGCCGTATCCCCCTGATGACGTTGGAACGCTGCGTTTCCAAGGATGCGGGCGGTTGTCGGATATGCGAGCAGGATAAACAAACGCTGGTGGATCGCAAGGGCGTTTCTTTTCCGATCTTGCGCGAATGGGAGCACCGCAATATCGTTTATAACAGCTTGCCAACCGCCATGCCGGATCGGCTGGATGCGCTTGCAAAATATCGAGTTACCGCGTGGCATTTTCTTTTTTCTGTGGAAACACCGGGCGAGGTCGATGCGATTATCCACGCCTATCAAACGGGCGCGCCGCTCGAAAAACAGGTGCGCCGGATCGGAAATTAACAAATCGGAATTTTGGAAAGAAAGGGGACCGTTGTCATGTTTCGCGCGTTGATGGGAAAAATCAGGGAATCGGCAATTTCGGTTTTCCCGGTTGCGTTGATCGTTCTCGCTTTGAATTTTTCGCCGTTGGTCGAACTTTCTTTTGGTGAAATTTTTGCTTTTTTCATTGCCGCCGTCGGGTTGATTTTGGGCATGGCGCTCTTTACACTGGGAGCCGATATGGCAATGACGCCTATGGGCGAGCAGGTTGGCGCAGGCCTTTCCAAATCCAAAAATCTATGGCTTTTGCTGTTCGTTTGCTTTTTGCTGGGCGCTTTCGTTACCATTGCCGAGCCCGACGTTTCGGTCCTTGCCGCGCAGGTTTCGGGTATCATCGACGGGAAAATTCTGATTCTTGCGGTTGGCGCGGGGGTTGGTATTTTCTTGGTGCTTGCCGTTTTGCGAATCGTAACGCGCATCCGCCTTTCCATGCTCCTGCTCTATTTCTACTTTTTCCTGTTTGCGCTGGCGGCGTTGGTTGCGGTAAACGGCGGGCTCTCTTTTCTGCCGGTCGCCTTTGATTCGGGCGGCGTTACCACGGGGCCGATCACCGTGCCGTTCATTATGGCGCTCGGCGTTGGCGTTGCGGTCACGCTGGGCGGAAAGAATACCGGCGAAAACAGCTTTGGCTTGGTGGCACTTTGTTCGGTAGGTCCTATTCTCGCAGTTCTGATTTTAGGTATGACGATTCAAGGTTCGCCGGTGTACACGCCGGCGGATTACAGCTTGAACTCCCACCTGGGCGCGGCGTTTTGGAAAACGGTTTTGCGTATTGCCAAAGAGGTTGGCGTTTCGCTCGGCCTGATCGTATTGTTTTTTGTGGTTTTGCAGGTCATTTTTCTTCACCTGCCGCGCCGCAAGCTCTATCAAATGGCAATCGGTATTGTGCATACCTTTTTGGGGTTGGTCATTTTCCTTTCGGCGGCAACCGTCGGGTTTATGCCCATCGGGTTTCAAATCGGTTCCCAGCTGGCAAAAAGCAATGCGGGTCTGCTTCCGGTATTCGGCTTTTTGCTCGGATTGGCGGTCGTTTTTGCCGAGCCGGCCATTCACGTACTCAACCGACAGGTCGAGGGCGTTACCAACGGCGGCGTCGGCAAAAAGTCCATGCTCATCGCGCTTTCAGTGGGCGTGGGGCTTTCCATCGGGCTTTCCATGCTTCGTATTTTGATTGGATTCAGCATTTTGTATTATCTTGTGCCCGGATTTCTCATTTCTCTCGGTCTTTCCTTCTTTGTGCCCCGCTTGTATACGGCGATCGCCTTTGATTCGGGCGGTGTTGCCAGCGGGCCGCTGACCTCGGGCTTTATTCTGCCGTTTGCCATTGGCGCCGCGGTGGCGCTTGGCGGCAATGAGAGTGTGATGAGCAACGCGTTCGGGATTGTTGCCATGGTTGCCATGACGCCGCTGATCACCATTCAGATCCTCGGTTTCCGCGCGGTGATCGCCAAACGGATGCGCGAAAAACGTGCAATGAAAAAGATTTTGGCAGCGGATGACGAACAAATCATTAACTTTATGTAAAAAAGGAGGGGGCATAGATGAACCGAAGTTCTGATTTGCAAAATAAACAATCGGGTCGCGGCGCGCCTTCCCGGATCTCGGCTGTGAAAAAATTGAAATTGCTGGTCACCATTGTCAACAAAAACAAAGCCGAATTTTACGTGGATTATCTGCAATCCTTCGGCGCCAATTTGCAGTTGCTCATGCGCGCGCAGGGAACGGCCGGTTCGGAGATGCTTCATTATATGGGTTTGGAAGAATCCGAAAAAACGGTGCTTTTCAGTATTGTGCGCGACGATTATGCCGCGCGTGCGCTTGCCGGATTGGAGGAAAAATTCAAAACCATTCGGGGCGGGAAAGGAATTGCCTATACCGTACCGCTCACCGGGGTGATCGGTGCGGCGATCTATCAATTCTTATCCAACCAGAACGGAACCGAAAAGGAGGAGTTTGGCGATGCAGTTTGAGTATGAAATGATTGTTTGTATTGTCAATGCCGGATTCAGCGAAGCGGTCATGGACGCCGCCAAAGAGATCGGGGCCCGGGGCGGCACCGTCATTTCGGCAAGAGGAACGGCCGCCAAGGAGGCGGAGAGCATTTTTCAAATCACCATTCAGCCGGAAAAGGAGATCGTGATCATTTTGGTGCCGGCCAGAATCCGCGACGATATTCTGCACGCCATTTATCGGAGCGTTGGCTTAAACACGCCGGGGCAGGGGATCGCCTTCTCTCTCCCGGTGGACGGCGCCGTTGGACTGGTGCAGGATAATTAAAAAAGTGCGCCGCTCCGCGATCGGGTCGGCGCACTTTTTTGTTTTACTCTTTTCTTGTCTTTCGGCCATAAATCAAATATTCCAGCAAAGGGAAGGCCACTTCCAAAATCAGTTCCACGCCTAAAATAATCAAATGGATCTTTGCGTGGTGTTCTCCGGGGGTCAGAACCAGCATAACAGACAAAACCGTTACAACGATCGATTCCAGAACGTTCAACGCAGCAACTGCAGATTTTTTGATATGGGAAAGCGCGTGTGAAAGTTCTCTGCCTTCACGAATGATCGACCAAACACCCCAAATCACGCAAACTTTTTCAATTTCGCTGTGCGAAAGGAACAGCAGAACGGCAAGTATGATTTGGATCAATGACCCTGCAAGGTCGGCAAATTGTCGCCGCGCAATCTGAAAGCCGAGTTCTTCCAGCGCGTATAACAAAACAACGCCGCCCACCAAAAAGGCAACGTAGGGCATGATGGTTTCGTAAAGGAAGAAAATCAAAATTCCAACGGTGATGTAAAGCGCGGCTTTGGTAATTTTTAAAGCTTTTGGCACAAATCTTTCCTCCTTTTTTAATTTAAAATGCCCCATAGAACGCGGTAGGCGCGCTTTATGGGGCATTCTTAT
>JBGUNW010000179.1:0-5228 GCA_045117555.1 Eubacteriales bacterium | reverse complement strand
ACCTGCCGCTATAAAGTCCTTTAAAATCGTTTCTAGGGGCGTTTTCGGGGCAATTTTACGGGCTTTAATTCCGCTAAAATCGGGTTTTCTTTTTGAAACGCTTTTATTTGTTCGTCGGTCAGTTTGTCGGGGTAGTCCGTCCAAAAGTTCAAAACTGTTTTACCGTCAAACGAAAATAATATAGCGCCCTCGTTGTCGTCCTCGGGGTCTACCCAGTAAATAAGGCTGTCAGCGTTTTCTTTTTCAAAAATCATTTTGCATAACCCCCGATTCCTTTTAATTGTGCACTTTCAGCCGTATTTATGTACTGCATAAGCTCGATAAACTCGCGGTTTTTTGAAAGTGATTCAAGTTCTATTAAATAAGCCTGCTGGTAATATTTTCGGCGTATCTTACAGTCAAAACGATATTTAAAAGTGTTTTCTTCAAAGTTTTTCCAGCCATTCTCGCCGCCACTTTGCAGCTCCAAGTATTGCCGTGTGCCGTCCTTTAATTTGCGAACTATAGCTGCGTGTCTACCTACGCCCAGCTTATATTCTTTGCCGACTTCTACACGGTTTAAAAGCATATTGCCCGCTTTGATTTGGTTTGTTTCGGTCACTGTAAAACTCTGAACGCCGTTAAACTTCGCCATTTCCAAAGAAGTAGATCGCGCTGCAAATAATTCTTTGCTTTTACCGCCCCGAAAGTCCAGCACGTCAAAGCCGCCTTTATTCGCTATATAAGCATTTGCCACGCTCGAACAGCTGCCGCCAGTTGTCTTGTCGCCCCCTGCAAGCCTTGCGATTATTTCCGCTTCTGTCGGCTGCTTTTTGAAAGCAAGCGGGGGGCGGCTTTCAATGTGTGTTTGTTCTGCAATAGTTCGGGTGCTGCTTTTCGGGTTGTCTACAAGTGCGGCCATTGCTTTTGTAGTTTCTTCGTTTGTCATTACAGCAGGGGTGTTTACTACTGGCGCGGTTACAGCTGCCGCAGGTGTCGGCGCTGGCGGTATAGCTGCAACTTTTGGCGCTAAAGCTCGCGGCTGCTTCCCCGTTTTTGTTCCCACGTACTCGCGGGCGCTGTCGCGTGCAATTCCCGTTTGGTTTGTGAAGTCCCGCGCTGCTGCCTGCCATTCCCCGAGTTTTTGGCGTGCTCTTGTGTTATCCACGCCCGCCGCTTCCTCGGTCAACGCTTGCCGCTTCCAGTGTCTTATATTGCGCTCAATGCCCCGCAGCTTCTGTTCGCCCTCGTAGCGTGTTAATGTGTGTTCGGTGCCGTCGTCGTCGGTATAAATAACCTTTTCGTCGGCCATTTCGTCCAGCTCTTTTTCGGTGTAGTGATTTTCCATTCCCTCAAAGTAAGGGTAAAAAGAGTGTTTGCAGTTTATGCCGCAGATTCCCGTAACGCTTCCAAGCTCGCAAACGGAAAACGGGCGGTATTTCTTATTATTCCCGCTTCTGCTGAAAATCTGCCCTTGCCAGTCCTCATGTTCGGGGCGTGCGCCGATGTGCGCCGATGTTTCCACTAGGTCGCAGTCTAATTCCTCGCAGTTGTTCAAAGTCTGATTTGCTGCCGTTTGGTTTACACTGGTTAAGATGTTCATACGCACGGCGCTTTCAATCGTGCGGGTTACGGGGCGCCCGTTTTCGTACTGTACGGCGGTAATACCTCGCTTTGCCAGTTCGTCGGCTGCGCTTTTCATTGCTGTATCATAATCAAAGGCGCCGCTCTGCACGTTCATATAAACGCGGTTAGCCTGCTGCACAAACTGTGTTTGCGTTGTGGCCGCGGTCGTGAGCGTAAGGCGTGATAAATCACTGTGGCACTTCTGAATTGTGGAAAGCATTTGCTGCGCGTTCGGTGTTGAAACGGTGCGCCCTGTGGCTTCCTTGAATATCTTGTTATCGTTCTTTGCGTTTGCTTCAAGTGCTGCCGTTACGGTGTCCTTTACCTGCTGCGCTATTGTCTTGTCGTATTTTTTAAGTATGCGGTTAATATTGCGCTTCATTGCGCCAGCTTCTACAAGCATTTGCGCTTGCCACTTTGTAGCGTCGGTTACTTTACCGAGCCGAGCAATGCGCCGCGCCATGTCCTGCAATATCTCGCTTTCAAGCTGTGAGTAAATCTCTGTTAATTCGTCGGCCATGCCGTCCAAGTAGCGAGGGGAAAGCATACGCTAGAACTTGCCCCGCAATAAACGCCATGCAAAAACTATGCGGCGGCGTAATGGGTAATGATTGAGCGCATAGCGCAGCCCGTCCATAATTGCGCGGTCGTTCTTTGTGATTTCTTTTTTCTGTTTGTTGTGCTTTGCCATAGTTGCCCCTTAGTCCTGTGAAATTGCAAACATATTAAAATCAGCTTTTTTGCAGCCGTCACAATACTCTTTCCCTGCGTTTCGGCTTTCGCAATTATTACACAAATTATCCGAGTAAGCTATTTGTGTAATGTCACCCTTGAAGATGTTCTGCAATGCAATTACATCTTTTTTTGTCAGCTTTAATTCGTGCTGGGTGTTTAAATCAAACTTGATTACTCTTTTCATTTTTCTTTTTCTCCTTATGCTCCAAAATTAAAAGGGTCTGCGGGTGGTATATCCTCGGGTGTGTTTGCCTTTGCGGTTGCTTCGTCCTCTCCGTAGAAGTCGCGGCGGTATTCCCATTTATTTTTTACGCCCGTTGTGATCTCCTGTATTGCCATTTGCTTAGCAGCTGTAATGTCTTTGCGTGTTTGGTCGTCGTTCCACGTGATTGTTATTTTCGCGTCGTTTGCACCGAGCTTGAACGCTGCGGCCATGTGTGCCAGTACGTCGGCGCACTGCTGATATTTAACCTCGATTTCGTCCTCGATTTTGTCAACGATTGCGTAAAGCTCTTGTCTGCCGCCGTTGTACTGTGTCGCGGTCTGTATTTGGCTTTCCATATCTGAAATAGTGCCCTTGCCTAAATTGCAAGTTAATTCGATACGGCGGAAAATCTGCTGCAACATTTCGTTTTGCTGCGCTGTGCGTAAAGCTGGCGCGTGCTCGGTGATTTTCTTACCCTCGGCGCTGCCGTCGCCCTCAACCTGCACAAGCAAGCGGTTTAAGTCGGGTGTCATTTTTACGCCCTCGGTTGTGCCGTCGCGCTTCTTACGCTGTGCGAACATGTCACGGTCAGCAAATACGCGCATTTCACCGCCTTTTTGCTCCCAGTTCATGCGCTCAAACTGTTCGTCAGCGTCTTTGATTAAATCCTCGGCGCCTGCAATAATTGCTACTGGAACGTTTGAGCCGTCAATCTTGTTTACGGCGTGGTTTCTAAACTCTATAAGCATAGGCTGCTTTACATTTTGCCATGTGTAAGTCGGTGTAATATCTGCTGTCTGCGGGCAGTCCTCAAGGCTTACTTTTCTAAGCTCGTTGTGGTCGTTCCTGTAAAGCGTGCAAGTTACTGTGTGCGCTTTATTTTCGTATTTATGTTCTTCGGTTAAAAGCCATTTTTTGCCGCCGCGCTGTATCTGTTTAAGAATTAGCGCACCTGTAAGCGTGCCGTCAAAGTCGTATGAAATAGGCAAGTAATTGCCAAGCGGCAGCGTTTCATATTGCAGCTTGCCGTTACTGTAAATAGGGCGAACAACACAACCGCCAAGCAGTGCGATGTAGTCTACAATCTTGTCGACGTTCTTGTTTATATGCTCCATAACTGGCGCAATGGCTTTGTTATTTACTTCTAGCCCGATTTCTCGCGATACGAGCATATCAAGCCGCCCCGCAATCTGTTCCAGTACGCCACAAGGCGGGGCTTTGTCGTTCCACGGTGCCGCCCCGCTCATCATGTTAGCCCATAACTCAATCGAGTTATACATTTCACTTGATAGGTTTACGTCTATTCCTGTAATTTCTTTTACTGAATAGTTGTGAAACATTCCTAAGATATTCATAAAAAAGCCCCTTATTCGTTCAAACATTATATTCCTCTGTCTATATAGTCATTTACTCGCCAGCGTGTCGCCATATTGGCTCTGTCGCGTAACGTGTTAGCGCCATTCCGTGGTCGGGCTGTCCTTGCGGGTAGCCGCTCATAATCTCGCCCGTTTTTTTGTCGATTTCGTGCTCGTATAGCGTGAACTCGTCCGCCATTTTCGGGCAGCGTTTCGGATCTATTACAATCTTGCACAATCCTTGCAACCATTTAAAACCTGCTTCCAAGCTACCAGCCCCCTTTATTGCTCCGCGTATGTTCCAGCCCCACGCGTGGAAGTCATTAACACTTTTGCTTTCTGCACTGTCGGCTTCTATGCGGTCGTCCATAACGTTAAAACGCGGCTTTCCGTTTTCGTCCAAGCATTGCGCTTCTAGGTATTCCCGCAGCGCATTACTTGCCTGTATGTTTCCATGTTTATATAAATAAAGCTCGTCATAAATATAAAGTATTGCGTGTGCTGCGTCGTAGCTCATGCGCCCCCATGCGAACGGGTCGGGATAGTAGCCCCAGTCAATGCCGTTATAAACATAATCAAAGGCTGCTATTTCTTCGTCGGTGATTTCGCGCAGCTCGACGTTTTCAAAGATATTGCGCCCTGTACCTGTAGCAAGTCCGAGGTATATATTTTCGTATGCTCTCGGGTTCGTTGCCTTTGTCCGCTCGATGTCGTGAAGTATTGCAGCGCCCAGCCATTCGGGCGGTATGTCTAAGTAAGTTGTGTGTATTACTACGCGGTTCGGGTCGTAGGTTGCAGCTTCACGGTTGCACCAGTGACGCGCAGCGCTTGGCGGGTTGTAGCTCTCGAAAATGTAGAACGTATCGCCGCCGCGTAATGCCGATATACGCACGTTTTGCAGCTCTGCGGGTGTAAACTCGGTTTTTTCCTCAACCCACAAAATGCCGAAATAACCCTGCGACACTTTGATAGATTTGATTTTCTCGGGGTCGTCGCACCCTGCAAATATAATCTGCTGCTTTGTGCCGTCCTTGCGTATGTATAAAATAGGCAGCGCCGCTTGTTCACTCTTGGGGATTTTAAAGCCAGTTCCGCGCTGTTTTGTGTAGCGCAGGTGTAAAAGGTCTATAGCCCATACGATTTGTTCAAACACGCTGCGGCGTAAGCTCTTGGCCGTCTTGCGAACTACAAGCGCGTTGAGCTTTGGAAACATGGTTAAAAGCACGACAATTACAATGCTAATAAACGACGACTTTGTGGAAGCGCGGCCGCCCGTGAACGTGTAGCGCTCCTTTTCGTGCTTTAATATCATGCGGAAATATTTGTTA
>JBGUNW010000178.1:0-40581 GCA_045117555.1 Eubacteriales bacterium | reverse complement strand
TCTTTTTATTAAATTATACCCGGCGGGGGGCGGGTTTCGCCCCAAAAAAGGGGCGCGCCGGCCCGGCGCCCCCCAACGGGAATTGCTTAAATTTCTTTGCGGTCGAACGCGTCAAACGCCGTCCACAGGAACACGACCATGTGCAACACCAGAACCACGACCGCCGTTCCGATATTCTGGTGCGGGAACACCGACACGCCGCGCAAAATTTGGGAAAGGTTGATGTTGGCAAAAATCAGATATCTTCCCCAATCGGCTCCTGCCAGCGCAAGAATGGAATTGACGGTGTTGCCGCCGTACATGATGAGCAAACTGATGCCCACCGCCGCGCCGGCGTTGCGAAACAGCGAGGAGATCATAAACGCGAGCGTTGACATGACCAGTATACCCACAAGCTCCAACAAATAGTTGCCCAAAAGAAGCAGAATGGGCGAGGAGCGTTTGATCTCACCGCCGGCGGCCGTGAGAATGGGCAGGAAGAAATCTCCCCCGCCGCAGAACAGGATGCCGAACAGCAGATTGCCGAACAGCAGAACGATAAAAAACAGCCCTGTGTTGATGAGCAGCGCGCAATATTTGGAAAGCAGGATTTTCCAACGCGCGGCCGGTGTGATGAGCAAAAATTTGATCGTCCCCTTGCCAAACTCACTTGCCACCATGCCCGCCGCCAGAATAACGCTGAAAATCAGCACGACGGAGGTCATGGAAAGCGTGGTATTCAGCGTATCCCACAGTCGGCTGGACTGCGTGGTTCCGCGATCAAGCCCTTGCAGGACGTTGAAAAGCTTGAAGGAATCGCCGGGATTGACGCGAATGTTGTTATCCAAGCGGTATTGGAGCAGGGCATAGCGGTTTTTCGCCGTTTCCACCGTTTCGCGCATCGATTCGGGATTGGTTTCGGCGTATGCCTCCGCCCAGCGCAGATTCAAAAGCGCGTCGGCCATTTCCATGGCGGTCCCGTACCGCCAATCCCTGCCTTCCGGTTTGACCCCGTTCTGAACGCAAAACCGATATCCCGCGTTGGCCGCCTCGGCAAGCGCCGGGTTCGCGGCGTACCGGGTTTCGTTTTCCTCGATCAGGTAGCGGTAATAGCCAAGGTAGTCGTCGGCCCGGATAAGCCGCTCCAACCGCGCGGCAAGGTCCTCGTCGCCCGCCGTTTTCGCCTCGGCATACCGCGCGGCAATTCCGGTTGTATAGCGCCAATCACCTGAATCGTTCACGCAATCCAAAAGAATGCGATATTGGTAAATATCCGTTTGGTAGCTTGCGCGAAGCTCGGGGTCAGAGGTGTTCTGCATTTGTTCCTGTACGTACTCGATCTCTCTTTCGCAAAAATCCGGAAAATCGGAGATCGTGTTATAGTCGAAATCGCTCAATACGTTCGTAAAAATGCCGATCAGCGCCGAAAAACCGAGCGAAACGACCACAATGACGATCAGCGCGATCCAGATGAGTTTCCGGCGGCGGAGTTTGAGATTTTCATTTCCAACCAAAGCCCAGAATTCAGCCAATTTGGTCGCCCCCTTTCGTCACTTCGATAAAGACGTCCTCCAAGCGGCGGTGCTCCTTTTTCGTTACCGTGTAAAGGCGAACGCCTTTTTCAACCAATATGCGGTTGATTTCGGCAAGCAGGTCTTCTTCCCGCGCCGCGGGAAGCGTGACCTCCAACTCGCCGTTTTCGTTGATCTTCTTTTCAACGCCTTCCACGGCAGAAAGCACCTCTGCCGCCGCGGCGGCGTCACCTACGCGGAACAGATAGATCGCCCGGTCGGGCGCCGCGGCGGCAATCATTTGGTCAATGGGTTTTACCGAGCGCAAAACGCCGTCGGTAATAATGCCTACGCGGTCGCACATCATTTCCATTTCGCTCATCAGATGGCTGGAAACGAGCACCGAGATGCCCTCCTCGTGGGCGAGCTTGCGGATCAGATCGCGCAAGCTCTTGGTTCCGGCAGGATCCAGCCCATTGGTGGGCTCGTCAAGCACCAAAAGCTGCGGGCGGTGCAGAATGGCCTGCGCAACGCCCAGCCGCTGGCGCATACCCAGCGAATAGCGGCCTACCTTTTCCTTGATCCGGTTTTCCAACCCCACCATGCGCACCACCTCGGCAATGCGCTCCTCGCCAATGCCGCCGTGCGCGTCGGCGTAAATTTTCAGGTTGTCGTACCCCGAAAGATAGGGATAAAATTCGGGATTCTCCACAATGCCGCCCACCAGCGCCATGGCCTTTTCAAACTGCCGGCGCAAATCAAAGCCGTCAATGGTGATCTCCCCTTCGTCAAGCATGAGAAGTCCGACAACGATTTTAATTGTGGTCGTTTTGCCGGCGCCGTTCGGCCCCAAAAAGCCGAACACTTCGCCGCTGTACGTTTCAAAGCTGACGTCCTTCAAAATCCTGCGCTTTCCCAGCGTTTTATCCAAATGGGAAATTTGCAGAACGGGATGCTTTTTCTCCATCGTCATTGCTTTTCCCCCTTTCAGCTCAACATTCCGAGCAGGCCGTAGCCGAAATAGTAGCCCGATCCTACGTTCGCGTTCATTCCGGCAACCAGCCATTTCCCGCCGCGGCGCAAAAGCTCCAAAGAGAAGGAAACGCTGCAATTCGCGCTCCATTCACCCTCGCCGGCAACTCTTCCCGCAACCGGCACGGGAAACAGCGCGCCGTCCTCGGCCCCGCCTTTGACCGTTGCGCCCTCGCCACGCACCTCCATTTGGTCGGTGGTCAGAACAACCAGCACTCTGCCGGGACCGTCGCGCGTGATGGAAACCTCCCAATCGGCGCTCTGGTAAAGAATGGCCGTTACCTTGCCGGGCATTGCCGCTTGCCATTCGCTTAAAATCCCGTTCAGCGTTGCAAGATCGTAGTTGCGCGAATTGATATCTGCGCTTCCGGTGTACCAGTAGTCCTTGGCAATCCGATCCAGCGCCGCCTTTTGCGTCGCTTTTTGCGCCTCGGTCAGGTATCCGTCCTCTCCGAGCTCACCCTCGACGAGGTTGACCGAAAGAAGCGCCTGCGCATACTCCTTTGCCGTTGCGTTGATCTCTTTTTTCTGCAAGCCGAAGCTGACCTCGCTGATGATGATGAACACAGCCAGCGCAACGAGCAGAACAAGACCAAGCCAAAGCCCGCGGTTGGTCTTTTTCCAAAACAGTTTGAAGTTCATGCTTTTTCCTCCTGTCTTGCCTTGATTTTTCGTTTTCTATTCTACCACACTCCCCTTTCGCTGTCAAGGGAGAACGGGCAAAAGAAAGGCGAAGGGGAACCCGAAAATCGGTTCCCCTTCGCTTTTTTGCTTTTTAATTGATTTTCACCTTTTCCCAAAGCTCGTTGATCAGTTCGAGCGTTTCATCGGGCAGGTTTTCATAGAACTGCATTGGAATTTCACTGGTGCCGTACAGAATATCCATTACATCCTCGTGCACCTCGGCCATATCGCTCTTGTAAACCTCGCTGTTGACCACCAGCTTGTTGGGGGAAGCGTAGTAGGTTGCCTCGGCGTTGGCAATGGCAGGCTCCTCGGAGAGCATAAAATTGATATACCGCTCGGCAATTTCGGGATTCTTGCTGGTGTTCAGAATGCACATGGCGTCCACATAAATATTGGTGCCTTCGGGCGGATAGAACAGGGCAAGGTTATCATTTTCCTCGTACATCGTCAAAAAGTCGCCGGCGTAGTAGGGGGCAATGGCAGCGGATCCGGTTTCCATTTTGTTGAACACGTCGTCCATCACGTAGCCGGGGTCGCATTTGGTGCGTTGCGTTTTCAGCTCTTCCAGCGCCGCGCGCCACTGGGCTTCGTCGGTGGTGTTGACGCTGTAACCCAGCTTGAACATTGCGGTTGCAAAGGCGTCGCGCGAGTTGTTGAATTGCAGAATGTCGCCCTTGTATTTCTCGTTCCACATCAGATCCCAGCCGGTCAGATCCTCCTCGGCCACCTTGGTGGTATCGTAAATAATGCCCACGGTGCCGTAGGTATAGGGGACCGAATACTCCTGCTCGGGGTCATAGTAGGGCTTCGCCTCGCCAAAGACGGGGGAAAGATCGATGTTTTTCAGGTTGGGAATGTTCTCTTTGTTGATCTTGCGGAGCATTCCCTCTTTGATCATCCTGGCGATCATATAGTCCGAGGGAATGACGATATCGTACTTGGTCCCGCCGCCCGAAATTTTGGCGTACATATCCTCGTTGGAGTCGTAGGTGGTGTAGTTGACCTTGACGCGCTCGCCGTAGGTTTCAAAATACCAGGCTTCAAATTCCTTGTTGGTATTGTAGGAGTCTTCGGCGCCGTCGGAAATATATTCGCCCCAGTTGTAAACATAAAGCGTGGTTGCCTTTTCGCCGCAGGAGGAAAGCGCCAGCGCGGGCAACAGCAGAAAAACCGCAAGAACGAGACAGATAATTTTTTTCATTTTTTATATATTCCTTTCTTTAAACAATTCCCTTTTTCCGTTTGCCGCGCGCACCGATCCCGCTGACGAAATTGACCAGCAGAAGCAGAACCAGAATGGCAAGAATGATGAGCGTGCAAAGCGCGTACATACTGTACTTGACCTTGTGCGCCGTCTGGTTGTAAATATAGAGCGGCAGGGTAACAAAGTCGGGCGAGCTGACGAAATGGCTGATGACGAAATCGTCCAGCGAAAGGGTGAACGCCATAATAAAACCGGTCACAATTCCCGGCAGAATATGCGGGAACTCGATTTTGAAAAAGCTTTGCGCCGGCGTACAGCCCAAATCCATCGCCGCTTCGCGCAAGGAGCGGTCAAACTGCTTGAAGCGCGGCAGAATGGAAAGAATAACGTACGGCAGGCTGAACGTGATATGGGCGATCAACATACTGAAAAAGCCGGTCAGATCGGTTTGCAGAATGCCGCCCACCGCCACGAACAACAACATCATCGAAACGCCGGTAACGATATCCGGGTTCATCATTGGAATATTGGTCACGGCCGAAATGCTGTTTTTGAGCCAACGCAGGCGCATCCGATCCAGCCCCAGCGCCGCGAAGGTGCCGATCCCGGTTGCCACGGCCGCCGAGCTGACGGCCAGCACCAGCGAATTGCGCAGAGAATCCAACGCGGTGGAATCGCGGAACAGCTCACGGTACCATTTGAGGGAAACGCCGGTGTAAGCGGCAAAGGACCCTTTCTCGTTGAACGAAAAAACGATCAATACCAGAATGGGCGCGTAGAGCAACAGGAAGATGAGAACAAGATAAATTTTGGAAAACACCTTCATACCAACATACCTCCTTCGTCACCGTCGGAGATCTTGTTCATGATCAAGGTGGAAATCAGAATCAGGATCATCATTACAAGCGAGAGCGCCGCGCCGACGTGGTAGGCGTTTGCCGTTGCCTGTTTGAACTGCCGCTCAATGGTATCGCCAATCAGCTCCATTTTTCCGCCGCCCAGCTTTTGTGAAATATAGAAGGTGGAAATGGATGGGACGAACACCATGGTAACGCCCGAAAGAATGCCGGGAACGGTCAGGGGCAGCACCACGCGGAAAATGGTTCCCACCGGGGTACAGCCAAGATCGGCCGCCGCTTCCAGGTAGCGATTGTCCAGCTTGGAAATAGAGGTGTAAATGGGCAGCACCATATAGGGCAGAAAATCGTAGATCATACCCAGTACAACCGCAAAGCCGGTGCCGATGATTTTGAGCGGCTCCTTGCGCCCCATTGCTTTGAGCAGCGAGTTGATCAGGCCGCCGTTATCCAACAGCACCAAAAGCGAATAGGTGCGGATGAGCAGGCTGACCCACATCGGGAGCATCAGCAAAATCATCAATATTCTTTGCGTGGAGGGCTTGGACCTTGCCATAAAATAGGCAAGCGGATAGCCGATCAACAGGCAGACGGCCGTTGCGATAAGGGCAAACAGAACCGAGAGCAGAAAAATATGCGAATAGTTGCCGAGCTGACCGATATTGGAGAACGAAAACTGATTGTTCTTATCGGTAAATGCAAAATAAAGCACAAACAGCATCGGCCCGACGATGAACAGCGCGATCCACACGATGTGCGGAACCGCCGCCATACGCTCCAAAAGCGAAAGCTTTTTTTTCATTCGGCCGCTTCCTCCGTGCCCTGCCCGGCATCGGGATCCGAGAGGTGATCCATTTCCTCGGAGAAGGTGGAATAGTCGCCGAACATTCCCGAATACTCGGATTTTTTCATGACGTGAATGGCGTCCGGGTCGATGGAAAGACCGATGGTGGTTTCGGGGGCAACGTAATCCGAGGTTTCGATCATCCATTTGAACCCGCGGATATCCACAATGATCTCGTAGTAGTCGCCTTTGAAGGTGACCGAGGAAACCTTGCCGGAAAGCATCCCTTTCTCCGTCGGCACAACGTCCACGTCCTCGGGGCGAATGACAATATCCACCGGCTCGTTGGGATCGAAGCCCTCGTCCACACAAGCGAAGGTTTGTCCGGCAAATTTGGCCTTGCGGTCGGCGATCATTACGCCGTCCAGAATGTTGGATTCACCGATGAAGTCGGCAACGAAGGCGTTGACCGGCTCGTTGTAAATATCGGTAGGCGTGCCGATCTGCTGGATCTTTCCGCGGGACATGACCACAACGGTATCCGACATGGAAAGCGCCTCTTCCTGATCGTGCGTGACGTAAATAAAGGTGATGCCGGTGGCGTGCTGGATGCGTTTGAGCTCGTTTTGCATATCCTTGCGCAGTTTCAAATCCAGCGCGCCGAGCGGTTCGTCCAACAACAGCACGCGCGGCTGATTGACCAGCGCGCGGGCAATGGCAACGCGCTGCTGCTGGCCGCCCGAAAGCGTGTTCGGTTTGCGGGTCTCAAATCCGCGCAGGCCGGTCATTTCCAGCATTTCTTTTACGCGCGTTTCAATTTCCGCCTTCGGAACGTGGGAAAGACGCAGGCCGAACGCCACGTTATCGTAAACGTTGAGGTGCGGGAACAGCGCGTACCGCTGGAACACCGTGTTGACCTGCCGCTTGTAGGGGGGCAGATCGTTGATCCGATTGCCGTCAAAAAAAACATCCCCCGCGTCCGGCGTTTCAAACCCGCCGATGATCCGCAGAGTGGTGGTTTTCCCGCAGCCGGAAGGGCCGAGGAGCGTTACGAACTCTTTGTCATGGATTTCCAGATCCATGTTGTCCAGAACGGTCTCGCCGTCAAACGCCTTGGAAATCCCGCTTAATTGAATCAGAACGTCTTGGTTCATTCCACATAAATACTCCTTTTTTCACAAAAAAATATTCATGGAAATGCATGACTTTACCCGCCATCGGATTCTCCGGAAAAACGA
This sequence comes from Eubacteriales bacterium, assembly GCA_045117555.1. GTDB lineage: Bacteria > Bacillota > Clostridia > Oscillospirales > CAG-272 > UMGS1865. The sequence goes on along the minus strand of JBGUNW010000178.1, from coordinate 33,289 downwards.
GGGTAAAGTTCCCGTTTTTCCTCGGCTTTCGGCACGTTGTGCGCAAATTCCGCATATATTGTAGCAGATATGTTTTGGAATTGCAATAGTTTTTCAAAAAAAATCAAATTTTGTTATTTTTCACAATTATCCGCAACTAATTTGTATCCATTGCATTTTTCTCACAATTTTTCCAGCTTTGCTCCGCTTTTCTCCGTTTTGCTCCGTTTTTCTTTAAAAACGACAAGTTCGGCGTTTCAGAAAATCGACCCGTTTCCCTCAAAAAAGCGCAAAAGCAACCCGGCCGAAAACCCAAGCCAGGAAATGCCGCTGCCGGCCCGCAGGAGCAGGTAGACTGAAAAACACCACAAAAGCGTTAAAAAAGCGAACGAAACCGCGCGCAAAATTCGCTCTGCGCGCACGGCGCCCAGCTTTGAAGAAAGCAGACAGTCGGCCAATCGTCCACCGTCGAACGTTTGAATGGGGAGCAGGTTCAAAACGCCCAAAATCAGCGAAAGAGCGCAGACTTGCCCGAAAAAGCCGATCTTTGAAAACGGAAAGACCGCCGCGGCGCAAAGGAAGCTTGCGGCCGGGCCCGCCGCGGCAAGCAACCCTTCTTTTTTGTAGGATTGCAGGCCGGAAACGCCGATACGCGCGCCGAGCAAGCCGAATTTGATTTTTTCCACCCGAATTCCGAGCGCGCGCGCCGCGAGCAGATGTCCCGCCTCGTGCACCGCCACAGACAAGCCGAGCGCGCAAACCGTTTCGGTCCGCTCGGTAAAAAGCAACCCCAAAAAGACGACGGCCGCAATGGGGTCGATACGCAGTTTCGGCAATGGAATGCGCCGCATAGAATTCTCCTTTTTACCCGAAATACCGTTTATTCTATGCGCCGGCGGCTGTCCGATATGAACAAAAAAGCCGCCCCCTTCCGGGGGCGGCAAAAATCAGCGTTTCGGCTTGAAAAATTCGTAAAGAAAACAGGGAATCATACCGTTGTACTGCCGCAGAATTTTATCGGCGCGGCGGCCGTACAGCTTTTCAAACTGCGGGTGCGAGGTAATGATATAGATTTGCCACGGATCGAACTTGGCAAAATTCTTTCCCATTGCGCGGTAAAGTTCCTCGGCCTCGGCAGGGGTCATCAGCCGCTCGCCGTAGGGCGGGTTGCAAATGATCGTGCCGCGACGATCGGGCTTTTGAATGGTGCGCGCGTCGGCGGAGAAAATGCGAATTTGATCCTTCACGCCGGCACGGGCCGCATTTTCTTCGGCAACGGCAAGCACTTCGCCGTCAATGTCGGAGGCCCAAACGGTTTCGCCCGTTCCCGGTTTGATCTCGCTTTTCGCCACCTCGCGCTTGGTTTGCCAAAGCGCGGCGGGAATTTGCGAAAAGGCCTCGGCCGCAAACCGGCGGTTCAGCCCCGGCGCGATATTTGCGTGGATCATTGCCGCCTCTACGGCAATGGTACCCGAACCGCACATCGGGTCCCAAATCAGGGTATCCTCGCGCGGGTGGGAGGATAGCACCATTCCCGCCGCAAGCGTTTCGCGCAACGGGGCAACGCCCGCCGCGGGGCGATAGCCGCGTTTGTGCAGGGCGGTGCCACTGGAATCGATCATCAGCGCGGCAACGTCCTTGAACAGGAAAAACTCCACCCGGTAGGTTGCCCCCGTTTCGGGAAACCATTTCATTCCGTATTTGGAGGAAAGACGGTCAACGATGGCTTTTTTAATGATTTTTTGGCAATCCGGCACCGAAAAGAGCTTGCTTTTGACTGCGTGACCGGTTACCGGGAAGACATCGTCTTTCCCGATCCAGTTTTCCCAAGGGAGCGCCTTGGTGCCCTCAAACAGTTCTTCAAACGAGAATGCCGGAAATTTACCCAGCAAAATCAACACCCGCTCGGCGCACCGCAGGCGCAGATTGGCGCGAACGAGCGTTTGCTCGTCGCCGGTAAAATAGACTCTCCCGTCCATCGTTTCGGTGCGGCGGCCGCCCAGCGCGTCGATCTCCTGACCCACAAGGCGTTCCAATCCGAACATACAGGTTGCAACCAGATCCAGTTTCATAACGGCTCCTTTTTTTGCGTTCTTCTCAAAAACCGGCAAAAAAACGCGTTTTTTCTTAACGGTTTTACCAAAATATGAAAAAAACATTTCCCGGTCTTGCATTTTTATAAATTTTATTGTATAATGTGAAAAAGAAATTTTTTCCTTGAAAGGACATTTTCCAAATGGAAGCAAATCAAAAAATGAAAGTGGGCGTTATCGGCGCCACGGGTATGGTCGGCCAGCGATTCCTGACGCTTTTGGAGAACCACCCCTATTTTGAAGTTTCGGTGCTGGCGGCATCCGCCCGCTCGGCAGGGCAAACCTACGAGGCCGCGGTGGGCGACCGCTGGAAGCTCTCGATCCCCATGCCCGAAAAATACAAAAAAATGATTGTGAAAGACGCGGCGGACATTGCCGCCGTAGCCGCGGAATGCTCCTTCGTTTTCTGCGCGGTCAATATGAAAAAAGAAGAGATCAAGGCGCTGGAAGAGGCCTACGCCAAAGCCGAATGCCCGGTGGTTTCCAACAACTCGGCAAACCGCTGGACGCCCGACGTTCCCATGGTGATCCCCGAAATCAACGATTCTCACCTTGCCGTGATCGAGCATCAGCGCAAGCGCTTGGGCACCAAGCGCGGCTTTATCGCCGTCAAGCCCAACTGCTCCATTCAATCCTACGTCCCGCTCCTGACCCCTCTGCTCAAATACGGAATCGAGGGAGTGGTTGCCACCACGTATCAGGCCATTTCCGGCGCGGGCAAAACCTTCCGCGAATGGCCCGAAATGCTGGATAACGTGATCCCCTTCATCGGCGGCGAGGAAGAAAAGAGCGAGCAGGAGCCGCTGCGCGTTTGGGGAACGGTGAAGGACGGCGTTGTTGTGAAAGCCGAAAAGCCGGTCATTACCACCCAATGCATTCGCGTACCCGTGGTGGACGGCCACACGGCGGCGGTATTCGTAAAATTCAAAAACAAGCCCTCCAAAGAGGAAATTCTGGAAGCGTGGGCAAACTTTTCCGGCAAGCCGCAGGCATTGGAACTTCCCCACGCGCCCAAACAGTTCATTCACTATTTTGAGGAAGACAACCGCCCGCAGGCGCGCCTGGACCGCGACCTGGAAGGCGGTATGGCTATCTCGGCGGGTAGACTGCGCGAGGATACGCTGTTTGACTACAAGTTCGTGGGTCTTTCCCACAACACGCTGCGCGGCGCGGCGGGCGGCGCGGTGCTGATTGCCGAACTGCTTTACAGAGAAGGATATTTTAATTGACGGTTGCCCTTATGAAAGGCGGACTTTCCCACGGAAAAGTCCGCCTTTTTTCATGATCGGATATGCACGAGGCGGCCGATCTCCTCGCCCAAGGCGTTCGCAAACGCGTGAACGTCCTCCTCGGAGTTCTCCGCGCAAAAACTGACCCGGATCGTGGAACCGATCTCGGCCGGCGAAAGCCCGAAGGCCGTAAGCGCCGCACTGGGAGAAGCCGCGTGCGAAGAGCAGGCCGACCCATTGGAAACGAAAATTCCCCTTGCGGAAAGCGCGTGCAAAAGCGTTTCAGAGCGAATGCCGGGAACCGTCACGCTCAAAATGTGGGGCGCGCGCTCCCCTTTGGGCAGATTGACGCGCACCGGCAGGGCGGCAAGCAGTCCGGCGGTTAGGTCGCGCAGTGATTTCATCTTTTCAATATCGGAAGAAAGATTTGCAAATCCCTCTCTTGCCGCCGCCGCGAAACCGGCAATACCAACGGTGTTTTCGGTTCCCGAACGGAAGCCGTACTCCTGCCCGCCGCCCAGGATCACCGGCGAAAAATCGCGCCGTTTGCGCGCCGGGGCCGAAGCCCAGAGCGCGCCCACGCCTTTGGGGCCGTGAATCTTGTGCGCGCTGACCGAAACAAGGTCGGCGTTCAGGGTTTTGAGGTTGAGCGGCTGATGCAGATAGGCCTGCACCGCGTCGGTATGCGTTACAATATCGCCCCGGTAGGCCTTGACCACGGAAAACGCCTCGGCCACCGGGTAGACCGCGCCGGTTTCGTTGTTGACCGACATGAGCGTGACCAAAAAAGTTTTTTCGTTGAGCGAAGCGCGCAGAAAGTCCAAATCCAAAACGCCGTCCCTCGTCGGAACGCGAACCACCTCGAATCCCCACGTTTCCAGCCATTGGAGCGCGGATTCCACGCCGGGGTGTTCGGAATTTGACGCGATAATTCTGCCGCCCGCGCGCCGCGGTTTGGCAAGCGCCGTGCCGAGCACGGCAAGGTTATCCCCTTCGCTCCCGCCGCCGGTAAAGATCAGCTCGCCCGGTTCCGGCCGGCGAACGCCCAGCGTTGCAGCAATTTCTTTGCGGCAATTTTCCAGCAGTTCCTTTGCCCGGTTGCCCGCGGCGTGGAGCGAGGAAGGGTTGCCGTAAAGCTCCATGGCCCCGGTCATTGCCGTTTTTGCCGCCGCGGAAAGCGCCGTGGTGGCGCTGTTATCCAAATAAATCTCTTTCATGGTCTCTCTTTCTTAACGGAAGATCAGTTCCGCCGCCATTCTTTCAAACTGCGCCGTGTGTTCGGCAAAGTGCTCCTCGGTTGCGGTATAGGTCATGGTATAGAACATTCCGCGATAGGTGGCAACGAGCTGCCGGTAGTGGTAGGCAACGCCGCCGACGGTATAGCGAAACTCGTAATCCATTGCCGTAACCCCGCCCAGCGTTCCCTCTTTTTCGGCGAGCGCTTCGTAGGCACCAGCGCCCGAAACCTTGGCCATTAAATCCAGCGTCATTTTGTGAAACTCCGGCACCGACATTCCGCTCTCAACGGGCAGATAAGCGACCATGCTGACGTTGGAGCGGTCGTTCGGCTCCACCGCGGCAAAGATGCGTTGGTAGGAATCCACCTTCCAGTCGGCAGGGGCAAAAAAGCGGAAGGCCACCTCGTCCGAAGAGGCGACCCGCATTCCCTCGGGGGCGGTCACCTTGGCGGGAATCCACGCCGTTTTGGAAGGCGTATAGGGGGTATCGGCAAAAGCAAACTCGGTCAAAATCTTATCCAGATCCGGCTCGGAGAGCTTGTACGCCTCCTCGGTTCCGGCATAGGAAAGGACATAGAAATATCCCTTCCGCTCGGCAACCACCGTTACGAAATGCAGCGTGGCCCGCTCCCCTTCGCGGGTGGGCACCAGCACGGTGACGTGGCGGTATTCGGCCGCCGTACCGCCCAGAAACATTGCGTGCGCGGCGTGGGCTTCGTCAGCGGCGTAGGCGTTTACCTCGCCGTTCAGCGCCCGGCTTTGAATTTGCGGCAGCAGCACGGTTTCCCAATACAGGGCGTTGCGGTTTTCGCCTTCGGCGCTCTCGAATGCGGCCGACGAATATTTCTGCACGCTGACCGAAGATTGCGCCGTTGCGTCGCGGTAAGCGCCCGAAACGCCGTAGTAGGTGTTCAGGTTCCACGTGGTGGGAACATAGAGCAAATAATCGGCTCCGGCGGCCGAGGCGACCATCATGCCGTCCGGCGCGTCGTTTTCCTTTTTCACGCAGGAAGCCAGCGTTGCCGACAAAAGAAGGATCGCCAGCAAAAATCCCGCGCACCGTTTCAACAATTTCATATCTTTTTCTCCTTATGATTTGAGCGCAAGCATTTCCGCCGCCGCCGAAAGAATGCCGAGCTTTCCGCTCTCGTAGGTCAGGCCGCCCTGAAAATAGGCCGTAAAGGGGGCGCGCAAAGGCCCGTCCGCCGAAAGCTCGATCGAACTTCCCTGCGTAAATCCGCCCGCCGCCATGATCACGCGGTCGGAGTATCCGGGCATTTCCCATGGCTCGGGGGTAACGAAAGCGTCCACCGGGCTGCCCTTCTGAATGCCGCGGCAGAACGCGCAAAGCCCCTCGGCCGAGCCGGTTTGCACCATTTGGATAATATCGTACCGCGGCGCGTCCCATTTCGGCTCGACGGTATAGCCGAGCTTTTCAAAAATATAGGCGGCAAGGCAGGCGGTTTTCAACGCCTGCGCAACCGTGTGCGGCGCGTAGAAAAGCCCCTTGTAAAGCGATTTGTTCTGTCCCAGGGTCGCTCCCTGTTCGACGCCCACGCCCACCGAGGTAAGACGGTAGCTTGCCAGCTCCACGGCGAGTGCCGTTCCGGCAAGGTAGGCGCCGCTTTCGGCCATTCCGCCGCCGGGATTCTTGATGAGCGATCCGATCACAAGATCGGCGCCCACGTGCCCCGGCTCGCGGTCCTCCACAAATTCGCCGTAGCAGTTGTCCACCATCACGAAAACGTCTTTTTTCACGCTTCGCACGGCGGCGATCAGCTCCCCGATCTGCCCAACGCTCAACGTTTTGCGGTTGAGGTATCCTTTGGAGCGTTGAATAAACACTACTTTGACGTTCGGCACCTTCCGCAGGGTTTCCAGAATCTCGGCTGTGCGGAAATTTCCTGTTTCGTCCAGGTCGGTCTGCCGGTAGGAAACGCCGAAATCGGCAAGCGAGCCGTTGCCGCTTCCGCCGGCAATGCCGATGACCTCTTCCAGCGTGTCGTAGGGTTTTCCGGCAACCGAATAAAGTACGTCGCCCGGGCGGAGCAACCCGAACAGCCCGATGGTGAGCGCGTGCGTGCCGCTGGTAACGGTGTGCCGCACGAAAGCCGCCTCGGTGCCCATCAACTCGGCAAAGATCAGATCCAGCGTTTCCCGCCCTTTATCGCCGTGGCCGTACCCGCTGCTGGATTGGAACAGGGAATCCGACACCCGGTGGGCGCGGAAAGAATCCATGACCCGGTTGGTATTGACAAACGAAACCGCGTCGATTTCGGCAAACCGCGCGGCAAGCGCGGTTTCGGCCTTTGCGGCAAGGGCGGAGAGTGCTTCCGGAAACTGCATGATTGTACCTCTTTTTTACTTCCTTATTTATTCTGAAAATTCGTTTACGATTTTACAAAACGTTTCGCCGCGCTCGGCAAAATTGCGAAAAGCGTCAAAGCTGGCGCAGGCGGGAGAAAGCAGGACGACGTCGCCCGGTTTTGCAAGTTCTTTTGCTTTTTCCACGGCGGCGCGGAACTCCGGCTCAATCCAAAACGGAAAAGCGGAATTGCACCCGGCGATCTCCCCGGCAATGGCGTTTGCCGTTTGCCCGGTGAGCACCGCGGCTTTGGCGTAAAGCTCCAACGCCTCGGCAAGCGGTGCGTAGGAAAGATGCTTGTCGTAGCCCCCGCAGATCACGACGGGGCGAACGCCCTGCCCGGCAAGCGCGGAAAGCGCGGCGCGCGTGCGCGTGGGGGTGGAATCGATGGAACTGTTGTAATAGGTCACGCCGCCCACCGTTCGGATCATTTGCAGCCGGTGCTCCACACCGCCGAAGGTTTTTGCCACCGCGGCAATACTCTCCGGCGATACCAGCCCTTCGGTCAGGGCGATCGCGGCAAGATAATTTTCCAGGTTGTGTTTGCCCGGCAAACGGATATCGGCAGCCGGCAAAACGCGCTCCTCTCCGGCTCCGAAGTCGGAAAAAATCATCCCGTCCCGCACGAAAACGCATTTTTCGGTCCCCTTCGGCCGCCCGTGGCGGGAAAAAAGGGTAACCGAAACCGATGTGTTTTTCGCAAGCGCCGCGGTCAATTCGTTATCGGCGTTCAGCACCAACGATTTACACCGCGCGTGCTTGAAAATTTCGGTCTTCGCGGCAATGTATTCGGCCATATCGGTATGCCAGTTTAAGTGGTTGGGGGAAAGATTGGTGATCGCCGCGCGGTCGGGCGAAAACCCGCACCCCTGCAACTGGAAGCTGGAAAGCTCCACCACCGCGAAATCCCTTTCGGTCATGGCCGTTATTTCCGGCAACAGCGGTTTTCCGATGTTGCCGCCCACAAAGACACGCCCGCCGTTTTTGCGCTTTCGTTCCTCCTCCAAAAACAGGCCGGTCAGGGTCGTGGTGGTGGTTTTGCCGTCGCTCCCGGTAATGCCCAGCGTAAGCGCCGGGGAATTTTCCAAAAAACATTCGATCTCGGTGGTCAGTCGGCTTCCCTGCGCCACGGCGCGGGAAAACTCCGGCAGATCGGGGCGCATTCCCGGCGAGCGGAAAATCAGCTCCTCGTTCAGGTCTTGCAAATAGTTCCCGCCGGCAATCAGTCGTGCGCCGAGCGCGCGGATCTGCGCGGCGCCTTCTCCGAGCTCGGCCTCGCTTTTTTCATCGCGCGCCACAAGGCGCATCCCCCGGCCGGAAAGAAACCGGACCAGCGGAAGGTTGGAAACGCCCAACCCCACCACCGAACAGCTTTTGAATGCGGAAATTGACAAACGGGATTGCATTGCTTTTTCCTCGCTTTTTGTCAGTATCCTTATTCATTATATGCGAAATCGGCTTTGGTTGCAAGAGAAAGAACCAAAAAATTTCAAATCTTCCGAAAAAATCAAAAAATCCCCTTTTCAAATCGGTAATTTTTTGCTATAATGAAAAAGAATATGATACGCTCGAAAAGGTGCGAAAACGGGTTTGGTAAAAAAGCAGGAAGGAACGAGCAATGGCAACGCAGCAAAGCAAAAAGCAACAGTATAACGACAACAGCATCTTCTCGCTCAAAGGCGCCGACCGCGTGCGCAAGCGCCCCGCCGTTATTTTCGGCTCGGACGGTTTGGAGGGTTGCGAACACTCCTTTTTTGAAATTCTTTCCAACGCGGTGGACGAAGCGCGCGAAGGCCACGGCGACCTGATCCAGGTGACTGTCTTTCGCGACAAGAGCATTGAGGTGGAGGACTTCGGCCGCGGCGTTCCGCTGGGCTGGAACGAAAAGGAGCAAAACTGGAACTGGTTTTTGGTTTACTGCGAGCTTTACGCCGGCGGTAAATACGCCAACAACAGCGACGGCGCTTCCTATCAGTACGCGCTGGGGCTCAACGGTCTCGGCGCCTGCGCAACGCAGTATTCCTCCGAATACATGGACGTATTTTCCTATTCGGGCGGTATGGAGCGTTCCATTCATTTCCGCAAGGGAGAACCCGTCAGCGAGCTGATCGAGCGTCCCCTGGAAAAAAAGGAGAAGAAAAACGGCACCATTGTGCGCTGGAAGCCGGATATTGAGGTTTTTACCGATATCAATATTCCAATCGAATACTTTGAAGATACCATTAAGCGCCAGTCGGTGGTCAACGCCGGCGTATGCTTCCGCCTGCGGGTGGAAAAAGAAGGCCGCGGGTTTGATACCAAGGATTTCGTTTACCCCAACGGCATTGCCGATTACCTTGCCGAACGGGTGGGCGACGCGGCGTTTACCATGCCGGTTTCCTGGCACCTGGAAACCCAGGGACGCGATCGCGAGGACAAGCCCGAATATAAATTCAAGGCCGACGTGACCTTCTGCTTTTCCAAAACCGTACAGTTTATCGAATACTACCACAATTCCAGTTATTTGGAATACGGCGGCTCGCCCGACAAGGCCGCCCGCTCGGCCTTTACCTACGCCATTGACAAATACTGCAAATCAAAAGACCTTTACAAAAAAACCGACGTGAAGATCGTCTTTCAGGATATTCAGGACTGCATGGTACTGGTCATCAACAGCTTCTCCACGCAAACGTCCTACGAAAACCAAACCAAAAAGGCGATCAACAACGTCTTTATCGCCGACGCGCTGAACCAGTTTATTCGCCGTCAGTTTGAAATTTTCGCCATTGAAAATCCGCTTGCCGCCGACCAGATCGCCAATCAGGTGCTGCTGAATATGCGGGTGCGGATCGCCGCCGAAAAAACCCGCACCGACGTTACCAAGATATTGGAAAACAGCAAACCGACCGATCCTTCCAGCCGGGTGGAAAAGTTTGTCAACTGCCGCTCCAAGGACCCCGCGCGCGCCGAGCTTTACATTGTGGAAGGCGATTCGGCGCTCACCTCCTGCAAACTGGGGCGCGACGCCGAGTTTCAGGCCATTATCCCGGTGCGCGGCAAAACACTCAACTGCCTGAAAAGCGACTATGATAAAATCTTTAAAAGCGAGATCATCGTGGACCTGCTCAACGTGATCGGCTGCGGGGTGGAAATGGACGGCCGGCACCGCAAAAAGGACGAGAAAAACACCTTCCACCCGGAAAACCTGCGCTGGTCGAAAATCATCATCTGCACCGACGCCGACGAGGACGGCTTCCAGATCCGCACCCTGTTGCTTACGCTGTTCTATCGGTTGCTTCCAACACTCCTCAAAGAGCACAAAGTCTTTATTGCCGAGTCGCCGTTGTTTGAAATTACGGTGGGCGACGAAACTCTGTTTGCCTACGACGAATTTGAAAAGGCGGCCATTCTGAAAAAGATCGGCAGCAAGAAATACAAGCTGCAACGCTCCAAAGGGTTGGGCGAAAACGAGCCGGAAATGATGTGGCAAACCACCATGAACCCCGAAACCCGCCGCCTGATCTCGGTTTCTCCCACCGACGCCGAACAAACCGCCCTGATTTTTGAAACGCTTTTGGGCGACGATCTGCCGGCGCGCAAAGCGTTTATCACCGAGAACGGAAGAAAATATATGAAGGATATCGACGTTTAACGCCGTCCACCGCTTTTTTCGCAGGAGAACGGACTTTTCCCCCCTTCGGAAAGTCCGTTCTCTTTCTCTCCCTTTGCGGAAAATCCCGCCAATGCGAAAAAAAACACTTGAAATTGCCCGCAAAGAGGTATATAATAGAAAGATAGAATGGTAAAGTCTACCGTTTTTCCCCGTTTCCCTTTGCAAATCCATCCAAAACGGAGGGCCCGACTATGGAGCGCGTTTCCAAAATCAACTACTATCTTGACATTGCCCAAACGGTTGCCGAACGGTCTACCTGCCTGCGCCGGATGTTCGGAGCGATCATCGTGAAGAACGACAGCATTATTTCCACCGGCTACAACGGGGCGCCCCGCGGCAGAAAAAACTGCAACGAGCTGGGAATTTGTATGCGCGATAAACTGAATATTCCGCGCGGCGAACGCTACGAGCTCTGCCGCTCGATCCATGCCGAGGCAAACGCCATTATCGCCGCTCCGCGCGATCAGATGCTGGGCGCGACCCTTTACATGGCCTGCATTGACGCCCGCACCGGCGAGCTTTCCCCCGGCACCTGCTCCTGCATGATGTGCAAACGCCAGGTCATTAACGCCGGCATTGAAAAAGTGGTCGTGCGCGATACCAAAAACGAGTACCGCGAGATTGACGTGCAGGATTGGATCACCAACGACGATTCGCTTTCCGGCGAATTCGGATATTGAGAAAATGCCCACCCTGACCGAGCAAAAAACGCTCGTAAACCCCGCCGGAAATAACGAAACCGCCCGCCCTTTGCGCGTTTGTTTCGTTTGCACGGGCAACACCTGCCGCTCGCCCATGGCCGCGGCGGTTGCCAACGCGCTGGCCGCGGAGTACAAAAACAATCTTCCCGAAGCGGTGCGGGATTGTCTTCCCCTTCCGGTTGAGGCGATCAGCGCCGGGCTTGCCGCCTGCGAGGGAGAACCGATCGCGCAAAACGCGGTGCTGGCGCTGGAAGAAGCAAAGGTGGCGGCTGTCCCGCAGCACGATTACCACACCCACGTTGCCCATATGTTGACCCCCGCGCTGGCCGCGCAATGCGACCTCATCGTGGGGCTTTCGGGCAGTCACGTGATGGGGCTTTTGATGCAATACCCGCAATTTGCCGGCAAGATTACCGGAATGCCCAAAGAGATCCCCGACCCGTACGGGCAAAGTCTTTTGGTTTACCAAACCTGCCTTGCCGAAATTACCGAGGGCGTGAAAACGCTGCTCTTCTCCGCCGAAAAATGAAAATGGAAATTCTGCAAGTTGCGAGAGAACACCTGCCCGGCATTGCCGCGTTGGAAAAGATCTGCTTTTCCGAACCGTGGAGCGAGAACGCGCTCGGCCTTTTTTCGGGGGACGGCGCCGTTGCCTTTGCCGCGGTTGACAAAGAAAAAATCCTCGGCTATATCGGTATGCTGCTCGCGCCCGACGAAGGGCAAATTTTAAACCTTGCCGTCCTGCCCGAAGCGCGCCGGCAAGGCGTTGCGAAGGCATTGGTCGCGCGATTGATCCGAGAGGCGGAAACCCGCGGTCTTGCCGCGCTCTCGCTGGAAGTCCGCGTTTCCAATTCGCCGGCCGTTCGCCTTTACGAATCCTTCGGGTTTCAAACGGCGGGCGAGCGCAAGGGCTTTTACCGTCACCCGGTTGAAAACGCGCTGGTGATGATCCGGCCGATTGCGCCGAAATCTGACGATTAACAAAGGAGTTCAATAAACCCATGGCTCTGCTCCTTGGAATGGAATCTTCCTGCGACGAAACTTCCGCCGCCGTGGTGGAGGAACAAAACGGCGTTCTGACCGTTCGCTCGAATATCGTCGCGTCGCAAATCGAAACCCACCGGCTTTACGGCGGCGTGGTGCCGGAAATTGCCAGCCGCGCCCATGTGGAGGCAATCTCGAAAGTAACGAAGGAGGCACTGGACGGAGCGGGCGTTGCCCTTTCCGACCTGGACGCCATTGCCGTGACCTCCCACCCCGGGCTGATCGGCGCGTTGTTGGTCGGCGTCAATTTTGCCAAATCGCTCGCCTACGCAAACCGGATCCCGCTGGTTTCGGTCAATCATATCCACGCGCATATCTGCGCCGCTTTTCTGACCCATACCGACCTGAAACCGCCCTTTCTTGCCCTGGTGGTTTCGGGCGGCCACACCTGCTTTTATCACGTAAACGAAAATATGGAGTACCGCGAGATCGGCGGCACTCGTGACGACGCCGCGGGCGAGGCCTTTGATAAAATCGGTCGCGTGATCGGGCTGCCTTATCCCGGCGGCGCCGCGCTGGACAAGCTGGCCCGCGAGGGCGACCCGAAAGCGATCGCGCTGCCCTCCCCTGCGCTTTCCGGCGAGGAGATCGCCCTTTCGTTCAGCGGCATTAAAACCGCGGCGCTCAACTATTTGAACAGCGCCGAACAGAAAGGCGAAACCGTAAACCGCGCCGATCTTGCCGCTTCCTACACGGCGAAAATCGTGGAAGCCATCGTCAAAAAAACCGATCTTGCGATCCGGCAAACCCATCTTGAAACGCTGGTGCTTGCCGGCGGCGTTGCCGCCAACTCGCACCTGCGCGCCGCGCTGGAAACGCTTTGCAAAAAGCGAAACGTTCGTCTTGCCATGCCCTCGGTCGCCCTTTGCGGCGATAACGGCGCCATGGTGGCGGCGGCCGGTTTTTTCGGCTATCGCGCGGGTCGTTTTGCCGGTACGGCGCTGAACGCTTCGGCGCTCGACTACCCCGAAGGCGTGATCTGACCGTTTTCCGAATTTCCCGACAAAAATCGGCTCCCGGAGCCGCTTTCCCTGTGGAAAACCCTGTGGAACCTGTGGAAAAATCAACGCCCCCCCGCAAAAAGATTGTTCCGCTTTTGATTGCGGAACCGAAAGTGAGGATCGTTTTATGTCGAATATCGATCAAATTCCAACCACTCCGACCGAAGAAGAACTCCCCAACGTATCCGACCCGGTCATCCGCCGTCTGCCGCGATATTTCCGCTATTTGCGCATTTTGATGCGCGCCGGAAAAATGCGCGTCAGCTCGGGCGAGCTTGCCACAATGATGCACATTACCGCCTCGCAGATCCGCCAGGACCTCAACTGCTTCGGCGGCTTCGGCCAGCAGGGCTACGGCTATAACGTCAGCTATCTTTATGCCAAAATCTGCGAGCTGCTCGGCGTTGGCGCGGGCATTACCGCCGTTGTGATCGGCGCCGGCGACCTCGGCCGCGCGCTGGTGCGTTCTTCCATGTTCGCAAAGCGCGGCGTGGACATTCTTTCGCTGTTCGATATCAACCCGGCGCTCATCGGGCACGAGTTCGGCGGCGTGACCGTGCGCGGAATGGACGATCTGGAATCCTTCTGCAAACAAAACGATGTCAAAATGGCCGTGCTGACCCTTCCGAAAGACCAGGCCGAGACGGTTGCCGAGCGGCTGATCGCCGCCGGGATCAAGGGCATTTGGAACTTTACCGGCAAAGAACTGCACTACGACGACTCCGAGGTCGCCGTGGAGGAGGTCCACCTGGGAGATTCCCTGATGAGTTTGAACTACCGCCTTTGCCACAAATTGGCAAAAAAAGATTAACGCCACCGAACGGAGCGACCTGACAACATGAAACTGCAATGGAACTTCGGGGGGCGCGTGCTTACGCTTCCCTCGTCGGTTGCCGGAATCAACGCCTCCGCCCGGCAGCTTCGCCTGCTCTTTCTGCTCGCCGCCGGAACCACCGAGCTTTCGGCGCTTGCCGGAGAGCTGGACTGCAAGCAATCCGAAATCAAAGAGGATCTTGCCTTTTGGCAGGCGGCGGGCGTGCTGCAAACCGACCTTGCCCTGCCCGCGCAAACCGCAAAAAAGGCCGCCGCGGCTCCTGCTCCGGCAGCCCCCAAAAAGCTGGCCCGCGCCGACGAGATCCCCACCTACTCCACCGAGGAACTCAACGCCATGCTCGACCGCCGCGCCTCGCTGCGCGCCATGATCGAGGAAGCGCAACGCATTATGGGCAAACTTTTCAATACCTACGAAATCAACGTTTTGCTCGGCATGGTGGATTATCTGGAACTGGACGAGGACTACATCCTGCTGTTGCTGGCGCATTGCGCGCGCATTGAGAAAAAAGGAATACGCACCATTGAGCGCTACGCCATTTCGCTGGTCGACCGCGGCATTACCACCGCCGACGCATTGGAAGAACAGGTCCAACTCATTGAGGCGCAGCACACGCTGGAAGGAAAAGTGCGCGCCATCTTCGGGCTGAAAAGCCGCTCGCTGACCGCAAAAGAGCAAAAGCTGATTGCCGCATGGGCGTCCTTCGGCTACGGCGAGGAGATCATCCGCCGCGCCTACGAGATTACCGTGGATTCCATTCATCAGCCCTCCATGCAATACACCAACGCCATTCTGGAACGTTGGCACGCCACCGGACTGAAAACTTTGGAGGAGATTGAAACCGCACTGGAAGCCGAGCGCGCCGAACGGGAAAAGCCCGGCGATTCCGCCGCCGATTTCAAAACCTTCGACCCGAACGCCGCCTTTGAGGCCGCCCTGCGCCGCAGTTACGGAAAGCCGGATTCCAACTGACCGAAAGGAAACGATAAAAAATGTCTTACAGAACGACGTACAGACAAGAAAATATGCGATTGGTACGCGAGGAATACGAGGAGAAAGCCCTGCGCGCCGAAAAAGAGGCCGGGGCGCGCCGCGCCGAAGTGGAAGAGGCACTTCCCGAAGTGCGCGCGCTGGATTCCGACCTTTCGGGGCTGGGCTTGAAGATCTTTCAAATCGCCATGCGCGGCGGCGACGTTGCAGCCGCGGTGCAAACCCTGCGTGAAAATACCGAGGCACTGTTGCAAAAACGCGCCGCTCTCCTTCGCAAAAACGGGTTTCCCGCCGACTACGACGATCCGAAATACGAATGCCCGCTCTGCCGCGACACCGGCTTTATCAAAGGCGAAATGTGCGAATGTATGCGCCGCCGGATCATTGAGGTGGGTATGCGTTTTTCCGGGCTTTCGGAACTGCTTAAAAAGCAGTCGTTTGAGAATTTCTCGTTGGAATATTACCGCTACAACCCCGAAATTTACCGCGAGATGAGCGAGGTCTTTGCCGCCGCCAAAACCTTTGCCGAGGAGTTCGGCTCCCCCGAGCCAACGGCAAAAAATCTTTTGCTGGTGGGCGGCTCCGGCATTGGCAAAACCCACCTTTCCTCGGCCATTGCGCGCCGGGTGATCGAGCGGGGATACGACGTTCTTTACAACAGCGCCGTCGGAATGCTCTCGGATTTTGAAACGCTTCGTTTCGGCACCGGGCTGGCACAGGGCGGCGGGGCCGACGTTTCCCGCTATACCGAATGCGACCTGCTCATCCTGGACGATCTCGGCACCGAGGTGGTCAATCAATTCTCGCTCTCCTGCCTGTACCACGTCATCAACACGCGGCTGAACAAGGAGCTTCCCACCGTTATCAGCTCCAACCTGCCGCCCATGGAGATCAGCAAGACCTACACCGACCGCATTGCAAGCCGCCTGTTCGGCGAATACCGGGTGCTTATGTTCCGCGGCAGGGACGTTCGTCAACAGAAAAAATAAAAAATTTACATAAAAAATCGGACTCGTGAAACACTATTCGCGAGTCCATTTTTTATTTGAAAGGAAAAACGAATATGACCGAAACGAAACCCAAAACCGCCGAAGAACTGTTGGAAGGCACCTATCGCAACGTGCGGATGTGCGCCGATTCCCTGCTCGACCTCTTGCCTCACGTCAAAGAGGAAGAACTCAAAAGCGAAATGACCACCGAAGTCTCGGTTTACGAGGCCTTCTCCTCCCGCATCGTCAAAGAAATGCGGGAGCACGGCGTTACCCCCTCGGAAATCAATCCCATTGCCCGCTTCTCGGCAAAAATGGGCACCTTCTGGCACACCTTGACCGACCCCTCCGCGCCGCACATTGCGCAAATGATCCTGGAAGGCACCACCATGGGCGTGGGCAACCTTTTGCGCGCTTTGCGCGAAGCCGAAAACACCGGCGTTCCCGAACACGTGCTGACCATTGCGCGCGACGTTTGCAACTACGAGGAAGAAACCATGGATCGTATCAAATCTTTTCTGAAATAACTTCTTCCTGCCGTCCGGGCGGCGCTTTGCCGCCCGGACGGTTCCCTTTTTCCAAGGTCTTCCTTTCGGCGTTCTCCCCTTGACACCCGTCGAAAAAAGTGGTATAATGAAAAAAGCCACAAATGTGGTACTTCTCTTTTTTCGAGGTATGCAAAATGGAAAAAGCGAAATACAAAGTTTTAATAACCTTCGTGGAAGCCGGAATGGGGCACATCACTTCGGCAACCGCCATTGCAGACGCGCTGGAAAAATATTACCCCGACGAGGTAGAGGTAATTCGCACCAACATTTTCACCGACACCAACGATAAGGTTTTAATCAAATATCAGCAGTTTTTGATCGACGAGGTCAAGCGGAGCAACAAGCACCCGGCGCATATGTTCTATATCACCATGGCAAGAATGCCGCTGTTTCCGCGTATGTTCTCGCTCATTTTTACCAACGCCACCGTTTTCCACCGGGAAAAGGAACGCGTGATTGAAATCCTCAAAAGCTTTGACCCCGATATGGCCTTCCACACGCACTTTACCCCCACGCACGATTCGGTAGAGGCGCAGAAAAAACGCCACGGCGGCCATTTTCTAACCGGGTTTTACGACCCCGACACCAGCGTTCACGGTTGGTGGGATAAGCGCGCCGATCTTTGCATTTTCAACAACAAAGGCGCCTACGAGGAAGCAATCAAATTAAAGTTTGACCCCAAAAAGTGCTTTTGGGCGCCCTTCGCCCTGCGGCAAAAGGTGATCGATTGTCCGAAAGATAAAATCGCCCTGCGTAAAAAACGGGGTCTGCCCGAAAACGGCTTTATCGTAACGCTTTCTTCCAGCGCTTACGCCGGCGGGCTGCTTTTGAAATTCGCCAACCGTTTTTTGCAGATCGACCGCCCGTTCACCCTTTTGGTAATGGCAGGATCAAACGAGGAAGTTCACCGCAAGCTGGGCGAACGGATCGGCCACACCGGAAAGGTGGACCTGCGCGTTTACGGATTTGACGGCGACGCCCACGAGCTTTACGGCGCCTCGGATATTTTCGTTACCAAGGCCGGGCCGAACGCCATTCTGGACTGCGTTTATATGGGCACCCCGGTGCTTACCAACTTCTGCGCCAGTCAGATCGAGCGCAAAACCCGCGCCTACTACATCGACGAGCAGAAAACCGGCGTTCATATCAAGGATGAAGACAAAGCCGCGGAGTTTTTGACCGAATGTATGGACAATCCCGAAAAACTCGCGCCCTATATTGAAAACTGCAAACGGTTTGCCCGCGACCTGACCGGCGGCGAAAAAATGATTGCCGACGCCATTGTGGAAAAGCTCCGCCAAAACGGGCCGCCCAAAGCCGCGCTTGCCGCGAAAGAGCCGGAAAATACCGAAAAAAAAGAGCCGACGCCCGTTTGAAAAACGAAATTTGCAATCTTTTTTCCGAAAAAATCCCGTTTTTGCGAAAAAATTATGAAAAAACTATTTACAAAAACGGTTTCCTATGTTATAATACACTCTGCATGACGATGACGCAGTCGGTTGGAATTGCCCTGCCGTGCAGGTCTTCACCCACCGCCGCACCGGGTCACTCGCATGAAAAATTTACAGAAAGGTGAAGGAACCAAGCTATGATGAAGGAAGAGAAACAAGCCCTGATCGAGCAGTACGCTGTTCACGAGGGCGATACGGGTTCTCCCGAAGTGCAGATCGCACTTCTGACCTCCCGTATCATCAATCTCACCGAGCACCTCAAAGCCAACAAGAAGGACTTTCACAGCCGCCGCGGTCTGCAAAAGATGATCGGCCAAAGAAGAAGTCTTCTCGGCTATTTGCAAAAGGTGGACATTGAGCGCTATCGCGCCATCGTTGCCAAACTCGGTTTGAGAAAGTAAGCAGAACGGAGCAAGGGCCGGGCCAACGCCGCGACCCTTGCTCCGCGCTCTATGTACGGCGCTCTTTTCAAAAAGCAAACCCAAAACAGAATTTTCACCGGCAGGATTAGCAGTTAACCGAGGCCCCGAACGAATGCGCCTCGGAGTTCCGGTTAAGTGCTAAACCTCCGGGAAAAAATAAAAAACGGAGGAAAAACAAATGTCCAATCCAATCAGCACCCCAATGGAATTCAAAAACTACCGGGTATTCAACTATACCCTCGCCGGTCGCCCGCTGGTGATTGAAACCGGCAAAATGGCAGGTTTGGCCAACGGCTCGGTCCTTTGCCGCTACGGCGAAACCGCCGTGCTCTGCTGCGCCACCGCAAGCGAAAAGCCCCGCGACGGCATTGACTTTCTGCCCCTTTCGGTCGACTTTGACGAAAGAATGTACTCGGCCGGTAAAATCCCCGGCGGCTACCTCAAACGCGAAGGCCGTCCTTCCGAAAAGGCGATCCTCACCTCCCGCGTGATCGACCGCCCCATTCGTCCGCTCTTCCCGAAGGACCTGCGCAACGACGTTGCCCTGACCCTGATCGTCATGTCGGTAGACCCCGATTGCTCGCCCGAAATTACGGCCATGATCGGCGCTTCGATCGCCCTTTCCATTTCGGATATCCCGTGGAACGGCCCGATCGGCGGCGTGTTCATGGGTCTTGTTGACGGCGAGATCGTTGTCAACCCCAATGCCGAGCAACAGAAAAAGAGCGATTTGCAGCTCACCGTGGCCGCTTCTATGGAAAAGGTGGTCATGATCGAGGCCGGCGCAAATCAGGTGGACGACGATACCATGTTTGCCGCCATTATGAAGGCGCACGAAGTTATTAAAGACCTGCTCGGCTTTATCAACGGCATTATCGCCGAGGTCGGCAAGCCCAAATTCGCTTATCCTTCCTGCGAGCTGGATCACGATATGTTCGACGAAATTTTCGCCTTCTGCGAAAAGGACGTGATGAACGCGCTGGATACCGACGACAAGAATATCCGCGACGCGAGAATGGTTCCCATCAAAGACGCCATTCTGGAAAAGTTTACCGAAAAATATCCCGACCTGCCCGGCATGATGGAAGAGCTGGTCTACAAAATTCAAAAGAAGATCGTTCGCCGCTGGCTGCTGGTTGACAAAAAGCGCGTAGACGGCCGCCGCATGGATCAGATCCGCCCGCTGGCAAGCGAGGTTGGCGTTCTGCCCCGCGTTCACGGCTCCGGCCTCTTTACCCGCGGTCAGACCCAGGTGCTTACCGCCGCAACGCTCGGCACCCTTTCCGAGGCGCAAATGCTGGACGGCATTGACAGCGAAACTTCCAAACGCTATATGCACCATTACAATATGCCCGGTTTCTCCACCGGCGAGGCAAAACCGGTCAGAAGCCCCGGCCGCCGCGAGATCGGTCACGGCGCGCTCGCCGAGCGTTCGCTCATTCCCGTGCTCCCCTCCGAGGAGGAGTTCCCCTATGCCATTCGCCTGGTTTCGGACGTTGTTTCTTCCAACGGTTCTACCTCGCAGGGTTCGGTTTGCGGCTCTACGCTGGCCCTGATGGACGCGGGCGTTCCGATCAAAGCGCCGGTCGCCGGTATTTCCTGCGGCCTGATCACCGCTGAGGACGGCTCCTGGGATACCATGCTGGATATTCAGGGTCTGGAAGACTTTTACGGCGATATGGACTTTAAGGTTGCCGGTACCCACAAGGGCATTACTTCCATTCAAATGGACCTCAAAATCGACGGCCTGACCCCCGAGATCATCCGCCGCGCACTGGAAATGACGCATATCGGCCGCGACTATATCATTGATGAAGTCCTGCTCAAAGCCATTCCCGCCCCGCGCGCAGAGGTTTCCAAGTACGCACCCAAAATGACCACCATGAAAATTGATCCCGATAAGATCCGCGAGGTCATCGGCAAGGGCGGCTCGGTCATTCAGAAGATCGTTGCCGACACCGGCGCGAAGATCGACATTGAGGACGACGGCACTATTCGCATTGCCGCTGTAAACAGCGAGCAGGCGGACGCAGCAAAGGCCTGCATCGACGCCATCGTGTTCGAGCCCGAAGTGGGCGCCGTTTACACCGGCAAGGTGACCGGCATTAAGGAGTTTGGCTGCTTTGTGGAATATGCCCCCGGCAAAGAAGGAATGGTCCATATCTCCAAAATTGCTCCCCGCCGCATTGAAAAGGTAGAGGACGTTCTCAAACTGGGCGACGTCGTTCGCGTGAAATATATGGGGCTTGACAAAAAAGGCCGTCCCGATTTCTCCATTAAGGACGCGCTGGGCGAGTAATTTTTTCGCAAAAATAAAAAAAACGGAGGATTTTCCCATGGATCAGGAACCTGTTTTGAACCAAGAAGAAACCGCCGGAAAAGAGGAGTTTTCACAACGTCTGGAAAGCGCAAAATGCGCCTGCCGCGGCGTTCTTTCCCGCTTGAAAAACGACTTGAAAGAAGCGGGCGGCAACCCCTATATCCGCGCAACCTCCACCGTTCGCTACGAAATTTTAAAAAGCAAGGACGACGAAGAACCCGTAGACGCTTTCGAGATCCGCAAAACGAACGGCTGTTCCCTGCGCGCGCTCGCGCTTGCAGCAACGATTTTTGCCGCGGTGGAAGTGCTTTCCGCCCGTGCGAAACTCAAAAAAAGAAAGAAAAAATAAGCGCAAAAGCAAACTGCCCCGGTCTTTTCCGGGGCAGTTCTTTTTTTGTGCTCCGGCCTCTTTTTTCCGTATGAAAAGGAATTTGAAAGGAGAAAATAAAAAAACACCCGTTTTTATTTGAAAAAACCGCCGTTTGCGATTGAAAAAAAGCCGTTTGCGATTGACAAGAACAATATTATATGTTAAAATATAATCAGATTGTATAAAATATTGCATAAAAGGGATTTTTTCTCTTTGCGGCAATTCGGAAAAGGAGGCAACGACACATGGAGCGGCAAAACGATCAGGCGCCCTATTTTTTCCATCAGGGCAGCAGTTACCGCGCTTACGATTACCTTGGCGTACACCGCTCGGGTGGCGAGATCGTCTTTCGCGTCTGGGCTCCCAACGCAAACTCGGTTTCGGTGGTTGGTGATTTCAACGGCTGGAACCCCGCCGCGGCTCCCATGGAAAAGGTGACGAGCGGCGGCGTTTGGGAAGTTTCCCTCCCCTCCGATACCGTTGCGGACGGTCAATGCTACAAATTCTTCATTCGCAATAAAGAAAAAGAGCTTTACAAAGCCGATCCCTACGCTTTCCGGGCGCAGCTGCCGCCCGAAACCGCCTCGGTGGTCTGGAACACCGGCGGCCACCACTGGCGCGACGCCGGCTGGCTTGCCCACCGCGCAAAAACGGCCACGCGCGAAACGGTTTTGAGCCAACCCATGAATATTTACGAACTGCACGCCGGCTCCTGGAAACGGCACGAGGACGGCTCTTCCCTCTCCTACACCGAACTTGCCGACGAGCTGGTGCCCTACCTGAAAGAAATGGGCTATACCCACTTGGAGCTTATGCCGCTTGCCGAATACCCCTTCGACGGCTCCTGGGGCTATCAGATTTGCGGATACTACGCCCCCACCTCGCGCTACGGAACGCCGCAGGATTTTATGGAATTCGTAGACCGGCTCCACGAGGCCGGGCTGGGTGTGATTTTGGACTGGGTTCCCGCCCACTTCCCCAAGGACGCGCACGGGCTTTACGAATTTGACGGTCAACCCCTTTACGAATATCAGGGCGCCGACCGCATGGAACACGCCGGTTGGGGGACCCGCCGCTTTGACGTTGGGCGCGAGGAGGTGCAAAGTTTCCTCATCTCCAACGCGGTTTACTGGGTCGAAACCTACCACATCGACGGGCTACGCGTGGACGCCGTGGCGTCCATGCTCTATCTGGACTACGATAAGCGCCCCGGCGAATGGATCCCCAACATATACGGCGACAACCGCTGTTTGGAGGCGATCGCCTTTTTCCAAAAACTGAACGACCGGCTGGCGCATCTGCACCCGGACGTGCTCACCATTGCCGAAGAATCCACCGCTTGGGCAAACATTACCCAAATGGGCGGCGACGGTTTGGGCTTTACCCTGAAATGGAACATGGGCTGGATGAACGACAGTCTTGCCTACCTGTGCGAGGATCCGCTCTGGCGCTCCTACCACCACAACAAACTCACTTTTCCGCTCACCTACGCCTACTCCGAGCGGTTCATTCTTCCGGTTTCGCACGACGAAGTGGTGCACGGGAAAAAATCGCTCCTCGACCGCGCTCCCGGCCCCTACGAGCAAAAATTTGCAAACACCCGCGCTTATCTTGCCTATATGATGACAACGCCGGGAAAAAAGCTCCTTTTTATGGGCTCCGAGATCGGGCAATTCCGCGAATGGGATTTTTCCGGGCAGGTGGAATGGTTCCTGTTGGATTATCCCATGCACGCGGCATTCCAATCCTACGTTGCGGCGCTTAATCAATTCTACCTTGCCAACCCCGCCCTTTGGGAAAAGGACGGCGACTGGATCGGCGGGTTTGAGTGGATCGACGCCGATAACGCCGGGCAAAGTATTTATTCCTACCGCCGCAAGGATTCCGCCGGGCACGAGATCATCGTCCTGCTCAATTTTCTGCCCGTCCGGCGCGACGATTTTTTGCTTGCGGTCCCCTATGCCGGGACCTATGAAGAAATTTTTAACTCCGATCAAAAAGAATACGGCGGCGAAGGGATCGAAAACCCCGGCCGCCACCGTACCGAACCCTGTTTGCTCCGTTCCTACGGAAACGCAATTCGTATCAGCGTTCCCCCTATGAGCGCTTTGTTCTTCCGCTGCGTGCGGAAAAAGAAGCAATCCGACCCCGGCGTAAATTGATTTTTTTGCAGGAGGTATCCTTCATGTTCAAAAAGAAAGAATGCGTTGCAATGTTGCTTGCCGGCGGCCAAGGCAGCCGCCTGTATGCCCTGACCAAAAAAACCGCCAAACCCGCGGTGTCCTTCGGCGGAAAATACCGCATTATCGATTTTCCCCTTTCCAACTGTATCAATTCGGGGCTGGACACCGTTGGCGTTCTTACCCAGTATCAGCCGCTCCAACTCAACGAGTACATCGGTAACGGTCTGCCCTGGGACCTGGACCGTACTTTCGGCGGCGTGAAGATCCTGCCCCCCTACCAGGGTCAGAAAGGCGGTGACTGGTATAAGGGAACAGCAAACGCCATTTGGCAGAACATGGAGTTTATCAACCGTTACCGCGCCGATTACGTACTCATTCTTTCGGGCGACCATATTTATAAAATGAACTACTCCAAAATGCTGGCTGCACACAAGCAAAGCGGCGCCGACTGCACCATTGCCGTGATCGACGTCCCGCTGGAAGAGGCAAGCCGTTTCGGCATTATGAGCACCCGCGAGGACGGCAGCATTTTCAAATTTTCGGAAAAGCCGAAGAACCCGGACAGCACCAAAGCTTCCATGGGTATTTATATCTTCACGCGCGAAAAACTGGAAAGCTATCTGCGCGCCGACGCCGAAAATCCCGCCTCGGAAAACGATTTCGGCAAAAATATCATTCCCGCAATGCTTGCCGCCGGCGAAAAACTGATGGCCTACCCGTTCGTTGGCTACTGGAAGGACGTTGGAACCATCTCCTCGCTCTGGGAGGCCAATATGGACCTTTTGGGCGCGCATCCCGCGCTCTCCCTGCTGGATGAAACCTGGCGCATTTACAGTCGCCACGAGGCAGCTCCCCCGCAATACGTGGGAAGCGAGGCCACCGTTGAAAATTCCTCGGTAACCGCGGGCTGTGAAATTTACGGCACCGTTCGCAACAGCGTTCTTGGCGTCGGCGTGGTCGTGGAGAAAGGCGCGGTGGTGGAGGACAGCGTGCTGATGAACGGCGTTCGCGTGGGAGAAGGCGCAACCGTTCGCTACTCCATTCTGGACGCCAACGTTTCGTTGGGCAAAAACACCCGCGTTGGCGAGGATCGCACAAAAACCGATCAAATCGCCGTGATCGGCGCAGACTGCACGATCCCGGAAGGCGGCATCGTCCCCCCGGGAGCCATGCTGGAAGACGCAAAATCGAACTGAAAGGAGCAAAGCAATGAAAATTACAGGTTTGGTTTTCTCAAACATTCACGATCATTCCATGCCGGAACTGACCCGTATGCGCACCATGGCAAGCATTCCCTTCGCCTGCCGCTACCGTCTGATCGACTTTGCCCTTTCCAATATGGTCAATTCGGGCATTACCAATATCGGCGTGATCACCCACTATAACTATCAATCGCTGATGGATCATATCGGCAGTGGGAAGGATTGGGACCTCGCGCGCCGTTCGGGCGGTATTAAAATCCTGCCCCCCTATATTGCCGCGTATGAAAACGCCGCCGCTTCCAAGCTCTACACCAGCCGTCTGGAAGCCCTTTACGGCGCGCAAAACTTTATCAACCGTTGCGGCGCGGAATATATCGTGCTCTCGGATTGCGACGTGGTGCTGAACATTGACCTGAGCGACGTGATCGAGGATCATATCCGCTCCGGCGCGTTTCTGACGTTGGTGACCAAACGCATGGACGTGACCGATTTGCACCTTACCAACGAACGCGACATTGCCGTTGTGGACGAAAACAACCGCATTACCGAGATCGACCGCTATATTCCCACCGCCGGTGAAGTAGACGTCAGCACCAACATTATGGTCCTGCGCCGCGCCGACCTGCAAAACGCGCTTTCCGAAGGGCTCGCGCGCGGGTACAACAGCTTTCATTTGGATATCATCGGCAAAAACCTTTCCAAAAAGCTCTTCCATGCCTACCGTTTCGACGGCTGGTTCTCGCAGATCGATTCTTTGAGCAAATATTTCTCCACTTCCATGGAGCTTTTGAACACCAAAGCCCGCCATTGCCTGCTCGGCAACCCGGATCGCGAAATTTACACCAAAATCCGCAACAGTGCGCCTACGCAATATAAAGAGGGCGCTTCGGTTTCCAACTCGCTCATTGCCGACGGCTGTGTGATTGAAGGCAGGGTGGAAAACTCGGTTCTCTTCCGCGGCGTTCACGTCAGCCGCGGCACGGTTATTCGCAACTCGATCCTTTTGCAGGATACCTATGTTGGCGCAAATGTTTCGCTCAACTGCGTGATCACCGATAAGAACGCTTCCGTTCGCGACGACCGCGTTCTCTCCGGGCACGAAACCATGCCCTTCTTTATCGGAAAAGGAGTTACGGTTTAAATTTCCCCCGCCGGGAGCTACATCCTGCCCCAAGGGGCAACACCGGAAAGGAAAACAAGGAAAATGAAAAAGATATTATTCGTGGGCGCCGAAGCAATGCCCTTTGCGGCAACCGGAGGGCTGGGCGACGTTCTCGGCTCTCTGCCCGCCGCGCTGGCGGCAACCGGCGAATGCGACATTCGCGTGGTGATCCCGCTTTACGAAACGGCGGCAAAAACCTGGAAAAGCAAAATGACCCGGTTAGCCGAATTTCAGGTGCAGCTGGCCTGGCGCAGTCTTTACTGCGGCGTTTGGTCGCTGGAACAAAACGGCGTGACCTACTATTTTATCGACAACGAATACTATTTCCGCCGCCCCGCTCTGTACGGGCATTACGACGACGGCGAACGCTACGCCTATTTCTGCATGGCGGTGCTGGAAATGATGCGGCAGATCTCCTTTTTCCCCGACGTTCTCCACGCACACGACTGGCAGGCGGCGCTCTCGGTGGTCTATCTCAACTGCATTTACCGCTCAACGCCGGGATATGAAAATATCCGCACGGTCTTCACCATTCACAACATTGAATACCAGGGGCAGTACGATTTTGCCATTCTGGGCGACGTGTTCGCACTCGGAAACGATCAGCATACCCTGATGGAGAACGACGGCTGCATCAACCTGATGAAAGCCGCCATTGAATGCGCCGACCGCGTGACCACCGTCAGCCCCCGCTACGCCGAAGAGATCAAGACCGCCGAGTACGGCCATGGGCTGGAAGCTTCGCTCAACCGCGCTTCGGGCAAGCTCTGCGGCATTCTCAACGGCATCGATTATGACTATTACAACCCCGAAACCGACCCCTCCATTGCCGCGGCCTTTACCCGGCGCGCCCTTGCCGGCAAGGTGAAAGATAAAATGGCAATGCAAAAAGAGTGCGGTCTGCCCGTCCGCCGGGAGATCCCCATGCTTTCGGTAATTTCCCGGCTTGCCTCGCACAAGGGGCTGGACCTGGTTGTGGACAGTATTGAACGCATCGTTGCCCAAAACGACGTGCAATTTTTGATCCTCGGGCGCGGCGAGGAGCGTTACGAGCGGTTCTTCATTGATTTCCAAAACCGCCACCCGGATCGCGTGCGCGCAAGGATCTGCTATGACCGCGATCTTTCCAAGCGCGTTTACGCCGCCACCGATATTTTCCTTATGCCCTCCAAAACCGAACCCTGCGGGCTTTCGCAAATGATCGCCTCGCGCTACGGCGCCATTCCGGTGGTACGTGAAACCGGCGGGCTTTACGACTCGATCAAGCCCTACTGGATCGACGAAGCAGGAGAGCTGCACGGCAACGGCTTTACCTTTGCGGGGTACACCGCCGAGGAGCTTTGCGAGCGCACCCAGGCGGCAATCGACCTCTGGCGCGACGTTCCCGCGCGGCGGCGTCTTTTAACCCGCATTATGAAGACCGATTTTTCCTGGGGAACTTCGGCAACCAAATATCTGGAACTCTACCGCGGTCTTTGACCGGGCGGTTGGAAGATAAATTTTTCAGTTTTATCCACAGAAAGGCGTTTTCATAACTATGAGTGATTTACCAAACAGCGCAGAAGTAAAAGAAATTTTAGAGGGCGTTTTAGAGCGCCAATTCGGCTGCACGGCCGCAGAGGCCTCGCAGGAGCAAATGTACAAGGCAACCGCAATTTCGGTAAAGAACCTTCTTTCCGAAAAGCGTTCCGCCTACAAAAAGAAAGTCAACGCCGCAGGCGCAAAGCGCGTTTACTATATGTGCATGGAGTTTCTGCTTGGGCGTTCTCTCAAAACCAATCTTCATAATCTGGGGCTTGCCGGCGCCTACGAAAAGGCGCTCAAATCCATGGGCTTCTCCCTGGAAAAGCTCTACGACTGCGAGCCGGACGCAGGGCTTGGCAACGGAGGTCTCGGCCGTCTTGCCGCCTGCTTTATGGACTCTCTCTCCTCCCTGGATTACCCCGCAACCGGCTTTTCGCTGTGCTACGAATACGGTTTGTTCAAACAGATGATCGTGAACGGTATGCAGGTGGAGCTTCCCGACGTGTGGCTCCCCGGCGGCGAAGTTTGGCTGGTCCCGCGCACCGACCGCATTTACAAGGTTCATTTCGGCGGCCACGTTCAGGAACATTGGAACGAGGCCGGACATTGCGAAATTTCCTACGAGGGCGGCGAAACATACGAAGCCGTTCCCTACGACATGATGATCTCCGGCGCCGACAGCTCGGCTGTCAGCCAGCTCCGGCTCTGGCGCGCGCGCAACATTCAGAATTTCAATATGGGTCTGTTTACGCAGGGGCAATACACCAAGGCC
This sequence comes from Eubacteriales bacterium, assembly GCA_045117555.1. Lineage (GTDB taxonomy): Bacteria > Bacillota > Clostridia > Oscillospirales > CAG-272 > UMGS1865. The sequence goes on along the minus strand of JBGUNW010000178.1, from coordinate 5,222 downwards.
TTGGAAGAAAGCAACAGCGCCGAGATTATTACCAAGGTCCTCTATCCTTCGGATAACCATACCGAGGGCAAACTCTTGCGCCTGACCCAGCAGTATTTCCTGGTATCGGCCTCGGTCCAAAGCATTCTGCGCGACCACATGGCGGTTTACGGCACCATGGAAAATCTTGCCGATAAAGTTGCCATCCATATCAACGATACGCACCCCGCCCTTTGCATTCCCGAATTGATGCGCATTCTGATCGACGATTATTTCTTCCCCTGGGAGAAGGCCTGGGATATGGTTACCAAGGTGGTTTCCTACACCAACCATACCGTTATGCCCGAGGCGCTGGAAACCTGGGACGAGGATTTGTTCAAGCTTCGTCTGCCGCGCATCTATATGATCATCAAGGAGATCAACGAGCGTTTCTGCCGCGAGGCCTGGGAGCATTTCCCCGGCAACTGGAACACCATTTCGCGTCTTTCGGTCATCGGCTACGGGCAGGTGCGCATGGCAAACCTCTCGGTCATTGGTTCGCATTCGGTCAACGGCGTTTCCAAGCTGCATTCCAAAATCCTGCGGACTTCTACATTCAAGGATTTTTACAAAATGTACCCCGACCGGTTCGATAATGTGACCAACGGCATTGCTCACCGCCGCTGGCTCTGCTATTCCAACCCCAAGCTCGCCGCGCTCATTTCCGAGTGCATTGGCGACGGCTACCGCCACAACCCCGAGGAGCTTTCCGAATTTGCCAAGTTTGCCGATAACCAAGAAGTCCTCAACCGCGTGCGCGCGATCAAGCACCAAAACAAGGTCACCTTCTCCAACCTGATCCACGAAAAAACCGGTCAGCTGATCGATACGCACTCGGTATTCGACGTGCAAATCAAGCGCCTGCACGAGTACAAACGTCAGCTTTTGAACGCGCTGAACATCATTGGGCTGTACCTTGACCTGAGCGAAAACCCCAACCTGGATATGCAGCCGCAAACCTTCCTGTTTGGCGCCAAGGCCGCGCCCGGCTATGCTATGGCAAAGCGCATTATCAAACTGCTTTGTATGCTCAGCAAGGATATTGAACAGCACCCCGCCATTCACGAAAAGCTCTCGGTGGTCTTCCTGGAAGATTACAACGTCAGCATGGCCGAGGCGCTGGTGCCTTCGGCCGAGATCAGCGAGCAGATCAGTCTTGCCGGCAAAGAGGCCAGCGGCACCGGCTGCATGAAGCTGATGATGAACGGCGCTTTGACCATTGGCACTTTGGACGGCGCGAACGTGGAAATGCAGGACGCCGCCGGAAAAGAAAATATGTTCATCTTCGGTCTGACCGCGGATGAAGTGGAACAGCTTTGGCTTTCAGGCTATTATTCGCCCAATTACTACAACGCCAACGAGCGCCTCAAACGCATTGTGGACCGTTTGGTTTACGGCTTTGCGGGTGAATCCTTCTCGGATATCTCCTCCTATCTGTTGAGCGGCCACGGCATTGCCGACCCCTATATGTGCCTGGCCGACTTTGAATCCTACCGCGCCACGCACGAAAAGATGATGCAGGCCTACCGCAACAAGCCCCTTTGGAACAAGATGTCGCTACTCAACATTGCGGCCTCCGGCCACTTTGCCGCCGACCGCTCGATTGAAGAATACGCGACGAGAATTTGGAATTTGAAAAAAATTAAATAAGAAAAGCAAAGAAAAAGGAAGGGATTGAAAAATCCCTTCCTTTTTGCATTTTGCAGTCAATCCTCCACCCGTTCGCCCAGAATATTGCGGTATTTCTGGTAGAAGGATTCAAAATAGCCGCCGTCCAACGCCTCGCGGATTTTGGCGGTAAGCTCGTTGTAAAACCAAAGGTTGTGCGTGACGCACAGCGACATTCCCACCGATTCCTTTGCCTTGATCAGGTGGCGCAAATAGGCGCGCGAGTAATTCCGGCAGCAGGGGCAACCGCAGCTTTCATCCAGCGGGCGGGGATCCTTGGCGTATTTCTCGTTGCCTAAATTGATTTTTCCGTGCCAGGTAAACAAATTTCCGTGGCGGGCGTTGCGGCTGGGCATAACGCAATCGAAAAAGTCCACGCCCAAATGCACCGCTTCCAGAATGTTGCAGGGGGTGCCAACGCCCATCAGGTACCGGGGTTTCTCCTTCGGCATATAGGGCTCCACCGCGTCGATAATGCGGTACATTTCCTCGGTCGGTTCCCCAACGGCAAGGCCGCCGATGGCGTACCCCTCGCAGGGGACCTCGGCAATCATTTGCATATGCGCGATACGCAAATCCTCAAAGGTGCTGCCCTGATTGATGCCGAACAGCATTTGGTGCCGGTTGATCGTATCGGGCAGGGCGTTGAGCCGATCCATTTCGGCGCGGCAACGCACAAGCCAGCGGTAGGTGCGCTCCATGCTCTTTTTGCAATAGGAGTAGGGTGAAGGGTTCTCCACGCATTCGTCAAAGGCCATAGCAATGGTGGAAGCGAGGTTGGATTGGATTTGCATACTCTCCTCCGGCCCCATAAAGATCTTTTTGCCGTCCACATGGGAAGAGAAATACACGCCCTCTTCTTTAATGCGGCGCAGTTTGGCCAGCGAAAAGACCTGAAACCCGCCGCTGTCGGTCAGAATGGGGCGATCCCAGTTCATAAACTTGTGCAGGCCGCCCATCTCGCGGATCAGCCCGTCGCCGGGGCGAATGTGCAAATGGTAGGTGTTGGAAAGCTCCACCTGACAGCCGATCTCGCGCAACAGCATGGTGTTCACCCCGCCCTTGATGGCGGCGCAGGTACCAACGTTCATAAACACCGGGGTTTGAATATCCCCGTGAACGGTATGCAAAATTCCCCGCCGCGCGCGGCCTTCGGTGGTTAATAACTCAAACATAAACAAAGGGTTCCTTTCATTTTTCCGGTCAGCGTTTCAAAAGCCGGTGCGGTCGAATTGCCTGTCCAACACGCGCTTGGAAAGCTCCATGGCAACGGGGCGGCCGTGCGGGCAGAAGGTAATATCCGGCAGTTCCATCAGCTTTTTCACCAGCCATTCGATCTCCTCGGGAGAATATTCCCTGCCACCTTTGATGGCCGCTTTGCAGGCCGCCTGATAGAGGGCTTTTTCAAACAGAATATCGCGCGTGAGCTTCACGCTGCCGGTATTGTCGATCAACCGCCCCGCCATGGTGCCCAGCATTGCGCCAACTGCGCCCGGCTCCACTCCTTGCGGAATGGCGTCGGCAAGAACGGTGTTTTTGGCATAGCGCAGCTTGAACCCGATTTTTTGCAGCTCGCCGTCAAACTCCTGCAAGGCCGAAACCTCGGCGGCGGTGAGCATGGCCTCCACCGGGAGCATCATCATTTGCGAGGTGACGGGAAGCGCGGCAAGTCCGGCTTTCAATTCTTCAAACAGAATGCGCTCGTGCGCGGCGTGCTGGTCGATCAAAAGCAGTTTTTCGCCGGTTTCCACCAGCACGTAGCACCGGAAGGCAACGCCCAGAATGCGGTAGGGCGGCAGTTCGGCGGGAGCAGACGTCTTCGGCTCCGGCACCGCCACGGGGGCGGGAGAATCCGCCGATTCGGGTTGTTTTGCCGGCGTTGCGAGTTCTGCCGCGGGCGCGGTTCCCACCGCGTCCAGTTTTGCAATGCCGCCGGCTTCCGGCACCGGAAATTCAAAATTCGGGTCCACCGACGGCGGAAATTTCACGTCCATATGCAGCGGCACCTCGATCGCGCCTTGGGGCATTTCTTCCTTTTGGGAAGCCGGCGCAGTCGGTTTTTCGGCGGACGGCGTTACCGGGGGGACGGCGGGCTGCGTTTGACGGCCGACCGTTTTTTTATCCTCCGTTCGGTCGTCGGCCGGGCGCGGAGCGGTCTTTTCAACGCCCGCAACGGTGCGCAAATATTCCTCGGAGGTCATGCGCGATTGCGGCTGGTGTTGAATGGTGCCAAGCGTATCGTAGGAGAGCTGGCGGCGGGCAAGCGAACCGGGGCGCTCGGTTTCCACCGGCGCGGTGGCCTGCGAAATTTTGCCGCCCGGATAGGCAAACGGGTTCTTTTTGAGCGCCGAATCCAGATTGACGTTCGGCCGGGTAACGTTGCTTTCCAACACGGTACGCACGGCGTAGTACACCGCCTCGAACACCGCTTTTTCGTTGGAGAATTTGACTTCCAGCTTGGAGGGATGCACGTTCACGTCCACGCGGGAAGGGTCAAGCTCAATGTAAAGCACGCAGCAGGGGAACCGCTCTGGCGGCATATACGAAGTGTAGGCCTGCTCCACGGCCGCCATGATCGTTTTACTTTTGACGAAACGCCCGTTGAGGAAAAAGTTTTCCTGGTTGCGGTTGGCTTTGTAGTTATCGCTTCTGCCCACATAGCCCGAAACGGCAACGCCCTCGGCCTGCGATTCCACTTTGAGCATCCGCGCGGCAAGCTCCTTGCCGAAGAGCGAATGAATGGCGTGCAGCAGGTTGCCGTCACCCTCGGTTTCCATGCGCACGTTGCCGTCCACAATCAGCCGGAAGGCAATTTCCGGGTGGGAGAGTGCCACTTTTTCCACGTTTGCGGAAACGGCCATGGACTCGGTTATATCCTTTTTGAGGAACTTGCGCCGCGCGGGAACGCGAGCAAACAGATTTTCCACAATGACGGTGGTCCCGTTGGAACAGCCGTGCTCCTCCACCGTAATCTCGCCGCCACAAGGAGAAGTGAGAAGTGCGCCGACCGCCTCGCCCGCCGGTTTGGAGAAAATGCGGATATCCGAAACCGCCGCAATGGCGGCAAGCGCCTCGCCGCGGAAGCCGAGCGTCATAATGGCGGCAAGATCGTCGCGGTCCTGAATTTTGCTGGTGGCGTGGCGGCGGAGCGCAACGGGAAGATCCTCGCGCGCAATGCCGCATCCGTTATCGCTGACGCGCATGAACGCAATGCCGCCCTGCCGGATCTCCACCACGATCGAGGTCGCCCCCGCGTCGATCGAATTTTCCATCAACTCTTTGATCACCGAGGCCGGCCGATCCACCACCTCGCCGGCGGCGATCAGGTTTGCAACCTCAAATGGCAAAACGTGGATTTTTCCCATGGCGCGCTCCTTTCCGAAAAGCGTTTTTGCGTTTTTTCTTGTTTGATAGAGTTGGAGTATGCCCTTACAGCAGTTTCTTTTTCAGGTCAAAAAGGAAGGACATGCATTCAAACGGAGAGAGCGAATTGAGGTCGGCCGCTTTGAGCGCGGCAACCACCTGCTCGTTCATTT
>JBGUNW010000177.1:0-7215 GCA_045117555.1 Eubacteriales bacterium | reverse complement strand
TTCCAAATCTTGAATAAGCGAAAACTGTTTCTGCTTATTTTCTAAAATCACACCAAGTTCTACCGGCAATATCTTTGCCGGTAAACTAACCCACTTCCGCAAGCCACGAACCGGCTTCCCGCACTGCGGGGCCACGCCGAGTCTTGCAGGTTTTACCTTTGCCGCCGTTCTAACCCAATTTCGCAAACCCCGAATCGGCTCCCGACACTGCGGGGAATTGGGGCCGGGCTTGCCCGGTTAGGAGAGCGTATATCCCGCTTCCAAAAGAATCTGCTCCAACTGCGGCAGCATGGCAATGGTCAGAGCAATGGAAATAATGAACGACAGCACGCTGATGACAATGCCCGCAATGGCAAGGCCTTTGCCCGAGTTGTACTCGCGGGCTTTCGTCAGGCCGATGATGCTGAAAATCAGACCCAGCAGAGGAGAGAAGAAGGCAAGGATCAGCCCCGCAACGGCAAACCCGTTGGAGCGCGGCACGGGAGTGGAAAAGTTGATCTGTTCGCCCCACGCGTTCTGATTTTCGGTTTGGTTGGTTTGCGTGCCGGAGGACGCGCCGTCCTCGTTTTGCTTTGCGCCACAATAGGGGCACCAGGCGGCGTTGCCGACGTCTTTTCCGCAATGTCTGCAATACATAAGAAATCTCCCTTCAAAAATCAATTTTTCGGTCAAATACAGTTTACCACCAAACGCGGCCGTTGTCAATTCTTTTTTTGGCACGGCTCTAAAAAACGATCGTGTCCAGCTTGGAAAGCGCAACGCGCGTGACCGTTCCGTCCAGGCAGAGCAGGGTGAGCGTTGCCGAGTGGTTGTAGAAAACCGCAGAGGAGTCGTTCACAAAGGTCACCGTCAGTTTGTCGCGCAGGCGCAGGGGCTGGTGGTCAACGCTGACGTAGCGCAGATAAAGGGGGTTGAGCAGGACCTGCTCGCCGGCGGGGGTAAAGCAGGGAATGCCCTCGTCGGTCACAGTGCCTTTGCAAAAGGAGCGGCCGCCTCCGTACAGGCGCGCACAGCATAGCACGCGGGCGGGGTCGAGCGGTTCTTCGGGCTTGGGCGCGTCTTTCACAAGCGTGCGGAGCGCCGAGAGCATTTGCGTGCCCGAAACCAGCGAAACGCCCTCCATTTGCGGGGGCAGGTCCAAATCGCAGTCCGGGTCGGCGAACACCACCATGCCCAGCGGCGGCTCTTTCAGGCGGTAAAAATCGGTCATGGCGTCCAAAAACCGGTTGGTGGAGCGCACCGGACTTTTCAGGTCCTTGCGGGTGCCGTCCGGCTTTTCCTGAAAGAAGCGGTCGCCAACGGCCGAAGCGGAAATCATGCCTTTCCAGCCCTTCACCTCCAAAACCACGGCAACGCCGTCCTGGATGACGAGAAAATCTTTTTCCAAATAGCCCTCTTCCTGCGGAATGATCACGTTGCGGAGCACGCAATCAAAGGACTCGCGCAGTTTGCGGTAGATCACCTCTTCCATTTTTTCGCCGTAGGCCTCCCGGCGGGAGGTTGGCGGCAGTTTTTTGGCAAACAAGCGCCGCCCCAGGCGGGAAAGGAAAAAATCGGCCATGGAAACCCCTCCTTTTTGGAATTGTTCTGCCTTTATCTTACCATATTCGGCGGCCGAATGCAAGCGAAAACGCGCATTTTCGGCAAAAAACTCATCTTTTTCTTATATAATTAGGAAAAATTTTTTAAAAAAAGCTTGACAAGCACAAAGAACTATGCTATAATTGCTCTACCTCTGCGAGAGGGCTTTTTCTTTGTGCGCAAATTTCGGGCGGCCGGAACAACCGGGCGGCCGGGAAGAGCGGGGCGGCTGAAAGGCGGTCGGGCGATCTGAAAAAGGCGGTCGGGCAGTCTGAAAAAGGCGGTCGGCAAGCTGGAAAGGCGGTCGGCAAGCTGGAAAGGCAGCCGGCAAGCTGGAAAGGCGGCGCCGCGATCTTGCCGCAAAGAAAAACCGGCGCAGCGCCAACCCCAACCGGGTAGCGCCGGGCTTTCGGGAGGGAGGTACACAAATCATTCTTATAGGAGGTGCCGCTAAATGGCCAATGATGCAAGAGTCAAAATCACTCTGGTTTGCACCGAATGCAAGCAGAGAAACTATGACACAAAGAAAAACAAGAAAAACGACCCTGACAGATTGGAAATGAAGAAGTTTTGCAAGTTCTGCCGCAAACACACGCTTCATAGAGAGTCCAAGTAACGCGGAGGTAACGAAATGGTAAATTGGTTTTTGAATTTGAGCATTGCCGGCAAGGTCTGGTTGATCGTAGGCGTTGTTGCTCTGATCGCCGCCGTGGTGCTTTGCATTGTCTTCCGCAAAAAGCTTGCAAAGCTGTTCCGCGTTTACAAAAGCGAAGCCAAGAAGATCGTTTGGTTCCCCTGGTCGCAAACCAAAAAGAGCACGTTGCTGGTTTGGGTCATTCTCATTATCAGCGCGCTGGTGATTTGCCTGTTGGACTTGGGACTCGGACGCGGGCTGGTCGCAATTCTCAACAATATCCATTAAGGACTTGTAGAAATGAGCGATATCAATGAAATGAACGTTGGCGTGAGATGGTATGTGGCGCACACCTACTCGGGCTACGAAAACAAAGTAAAAGCAAATCTGGAAAAGATCATTGAAAACCGCGGCCTCGGCCACCTGATCTTCGATATCCGCATTCCCGTTGACACCGTGATCGAAAAGAACGGCGACGAGGAAAAGGTGAAGGAAGAAAAGAAATGCCCCGGCTACGTGTTTATCAAGATGATTATGAACGAGGAGAGCTGGCACGCCGTGCGGAACATTACCGGCGTTACCGGATTTGTGGGACCGGGTTCCAGACCCACTCCCCTCTCGGACGCCGAAGTGGAAGCTCTTTCCATTGAGGAAGCTCCGCAGGTCAAAATCTCCTTCGCGGTTGGCGACGAGGTCAACATTGTGGACGGTTTGTTCGAGGGTATGAGCGGTGTGGTGCAAACCATTTCCGAGGACCTCAAAACCGTTACCGTGCTGGTCAAGCGCGGCTCGCGCAATATGCCGGTGGAACTGGATATGAGCGCGGTCAAAGCGGCCAACTGACAAAAACCCAGGCGGAGGGTGTTCCGCCAAACTACGTGGGAGGAAGAAAAATTTATTCAATTCTTCCGCAAAAAACCACATTGGAGGTTAGAAAACAACTATGGCAAAGAAAATTTTGGGCTATATCAAATTGCAGCTTCCCGCAGGGAAAGCAACTCCCCAGCCCCCGGTTGGTCCGGCCCTGGGTCAGTACGGCGTTGCAATTCCGGTTTTCACCAAGGAATTCAACGAGAGAACCAAAAACGATATCGGTTTGATCATTCCCGTGGTCATCACCGTTTATGCAGACCGCTCCTTCACCTTCATCACCAAAACGCCTCCGGCTCCGGTGCTGATCAAAAAGGCCTGCGGCATTGAAACCGCTTCGGATAAGCCGAACAAAACCAAGGTGGCAAAACTGACCAGAGAACAGGTCAAAAAGATTGCCGAAACCAAAATGCCCGACCTCAACGCCGCTTCGCTGGAAGCCGCAATGAGCATGATCGCCGGTACCGCCCGCTCCATGGGCATTACCGTTGAGGACTGAAAGGAGGGCATGAACAATGGCTAAATTCGGAAAAAAATACGCCGACAGCGTAAAACTTTATGAAAAAAGCAAACTCTACGATCCCGCCGAGGCACTCGCCCTCGTTTGCCAGACTTCCAAGGCAAAATTCGACGAGACCATTGAAGTTCACGTCCGCCTGGGCGTTGACTCCCGCCACGCCGACCAGCAGGTCCGCGGCGCCGTGGTTCTTCCCAACGGAACCGGTAAAACCGTAAAGACCCTCGTTTTCGCCAAGGGCGACAACGTGCAGAAAGCACTCGACGCAGGCGCCGACTACGTTGGCGGTGCGGAATATGCCGATAAGATCGTTCAGGAAAACTGGTTCGATTTCGACGTCGTTATCGCTTCTCCCGATATGATGGCCGTCATCGGTAAACTCGGTAAGGTCCTCGGCCCGAAGGGCTTGATGCCCTCTCCCAAGGCAGGAACCGTTACTCCCGACGTTGCCCGCGCCGTTACCGAGGCAAAAGCCGGTAAAATCGAGTACCGTCTGGATAAAACCAACATCATCCACTGCCCCATCGGCAAGGCGTCTTTCGGCGACGCAAAGCTGAAAGAGAACTTTGATACGCTTCTCGGCGCTATCATCAAAGCAAAGCCGGCTTCTTCCAAGGGTCAGTATATCAAGAGCTGCGTGGTGGCTTCCACCATGGGCCCCGGCATTAAAGTCAACCAGGCAAAACTGGGTTGATTTTGAATAGGGAATAGACCGCAAAGGGGCGGGAGGACTTTCTTGAAAGAAAGAACCTCCCGCCCCTTTGCAATCCCCCACCCTCTGAAAGAACTTGAACAACGAAAAAGATCAAGTCAAATACGGCTTCTTTACAGGATATCCTTGCCCGGAGCACTGAACAATGTCGTTTCCGAAAACTCCAACCCTTTTTCGTTTCAAAGTTCTTTTGTGGGTAGGGGTGCAGGGGGAGGGGACATTTTCTTTCAAGAAAAGTCCCCTCCCCCTGCATATCCGCCCTTTCTCCCCGTCCCCTGAAATTCCCATTGACAAACGGGACGGGATGTGATAAAATAAAAAGGTAGAAACACGGTTGACTTTGGAGTTTCACAAAAACGGAAAAGGAGAAAATGATATGAAACGCGGAATTGCACTTGTTTTGTTGATTACGATGGCGCTGCTTTTCCTGCTTACCGCCTGCGGCGAGAAGCACCAATTCGGCGAGTGGATCGACGATGTAGAGCCAACCTGCACGCAAACGGGCGTAAAGGGGCACTACCACTGCACGCACTGCAACAAAAACTTTAACGTGGAGAAAATTGAGGTTGACGACGCCGATCTCTTTATTCCCGCCAAGGGGCATACCGAGGTGATCGACGAAGCCGTTGCGCCCACCTGTGTAGAGGCCGGAAAGACTGCCGGCAAGCATTGCGCGGTTTGCGGCGCGGTGCTGGAAGCGCAGGAGGTAATTCCCGCAACCGGCGAGCATACTTACGGCGAGTGGATCGGGGAAACGCCCGCCACGGCAACCGAGGCCGGCGAAAAAGGGCACTACCATTGCTCGGTTTGCAAAAAAGACTTTGACGAGAACCACAACGAGCTGGAAACGATTGAAATTCCCGCCACCGGCGAGCATATTTACGGCGAGTGGATCGAGGAGATCCCCGCCACCGAAAACGAGGAAGGCGTAAAGGGGCACTACCATTGCCCGCACTGCGGCAAGGATTTTGACGCCGATTTCAACGAGCTGGATACGACTTTCATTCCCGCCAAGAAAGACCAGGGATGGTCGATCGTCGTATAAATATAAAGCTCTGCCGCGCCACCGCAAAAGCAGCTTTTGCGTGCGACAAAAAAGGGGCGAAACGCGAAAGCGTTTCGCCCCTTTTCCTTGCGGTGACGGGTTTCGTCACCGCAAGGCGCGGCGGGTACCCGGAGCAGTAAACAAAACCCTTTTCAAAAAAGAGGGGTAAGGGGGCTGTTATTTTTACGGCGTTACAAAATCAGTCCAGTAAATCAAAGAATCGGCTCCCGTCTTGCCGGGTTTTTGCAAAAAGTTCTTCCCCCTCTCGCGGCCTTACCCTTCTACCCCAAAACCACCGCCGATTGGGGGGGCAGGATCAGGTTTGAGGGGAAGAGGTCGGCGTTTTTGCCGGTGGAAATCAAAATTTCGCGGTAATGTGCGGGAATACGGAACTGCACGGGTTTTTCGCCAAGGTTGGCGGCAGCCAGAAGGCGGTCGCCGTTTTTTTTGCGCTCGTAGCAAACCGAGCCGTCGGGGCTATCCAAAAAGCGGAAGGAGCCGCGCAGGGCGGGGCGTTCGGCGCGCAAAGCGCCCAGCTGTTGATAAAACGCGCGCAAGGAGCGGTCTGGGTGTTTCCAGGGGTAGGGCATCCGGCAGAAGGGGTCGTGGTAACCTTCCAGCCCAACCTCGTCGCCGTAATAAACAGAGGGAACGCCGTAAACGGTGAATTGGAGCAAGGCGCCGATTTTGAGAAGGCGCTCGGCTTTCCGGCGGGCGGCCGGGGATAGCCGACGGGTGGAAAGCTCGGCGTTGGAAAGGCCTTCGCCCTCGGCCGGGTCGCCCAGAACGGTCAGGATCCGGGCGGTATCGTGGGTGCCGAGCAGGTTCATCAGGCAGTCGCAAGCGGCGGCGGGATAGGAAACGTAAAGCTCGGTCAGCGTGGCGCGGAAAAAGGCGCTGTCGCCGCGCAAAAGCAGGGCGAGAACGGCGTTGCGGAACGGGTAGTTCATCACGCCGTCGAGCTGTCCGCCCCAAAGGTAGGGGCGCAGGGAGCCGTAGGAGACCTTATCGGCGGCGTTCTCCCAAACCTCGCCCAAAATCAAGGGGTCAACGCCGCGGGCTTTGCCCGCTTCCTTTACCGAGGTTCGCAGTTCGTTCAAAAAGTCGTCGCAAAGCTCGTCGGCAACGTCCAGTCGCCAGCCGTCGGCTCCGGCGCAAATCCAGCGGGCGGCAATGCCGTCCTTGCCGGTAAAATAGGCGCGGCAGGCGGGGTTTTGCTGGTTCAGCCGCGGCAGAATGGGAATGCCCCACCAGCTTTCGTAGTCGTCCGGGAAGGAGCGGAAATTAAACCAGTGAAAATACGGTGAATCGGGCGACTGATAGGCCCCAACGTCCGGGTAGGTGCCGCGGCGGTTGAAATAGCGGCTGTCGTCGCCGGTGTGGTTGAAAACGCCGTCCAAAATGACGTGCATTCCCCGCGCGTGCGCGGCGGCCGTCAGTTCGGCAAAGGCTTCGTCGCCGCCCAGGAGCGAATCCACCTTTTCGTAATCCCCGGTGTCGTAGCGGTGATTGGAAACCGACTCGAAAATCGGGGAAAGATACAGCACGGTCACGCCAAGTCCGGCAAGGTAATCCAACTTTTCGGTAATGCCGCCGAGGTTGCCGCCGAAAAAGAGGTCGTTTGCCAAGGGGTCGCCCGGCTTTTCGGCAAATTGAGGAATTCCGTGTTCCCAATCGGATTCAAGGCGACCTGTGTGCGGTTTTCCGCATTTTTTCGCGCGGAAAAAGCGGTCGACGAAAATGTGGTACATGGTGCCGCCGCGAAACCAGGCGGGAGTGCGGAAATCGGAGCGGTGGATCAGCATACGGAAACGGTTGGCGTTGCCGTAAGAAAGGGTAAAGTGCAGGTTATCGGT
>JBGUNW010000176.1:0-1747 GCA_045117555.1 Eubacteriales bacterium | reverse complement strand
CTTGTGATATTTGTATTTACGCCGGTAATTTCCTCGACTGTCTGCGTATGAAAATATTTAAGAATGTTCATAAAAAAGCCCCTTATTTTTTCAAACATATTTTGTGTCCTCGTATGCCGTTATAGTCATTTTTACGCGCCAGCGTGCCGCCACTCGTGCTCGCTTGCGTAGCGTGTTAGCGCTATAAAGTGGTCGGGCTGCCCCTCGGGATAGCCCTCTAATATTTCGCCGGTGCGCTTGTCGATTTCGTACTCGTATAGCGTAAACTCGTCGGCAGCGTGCGGCGCGCGTTTGGCGTCGATTACGATAGCGGCAAGCCCTTGCAGCCACTTGTAGCCCGCGTCGCGTGAGCCGCGCCCTTTGTATGCACCGCGTGTGTTTCCGCCCCAGCTCCTAAAGTCCGCCACACTCTTAGGCTCTGCCGAGTCCGCCGTCGTTCTGTCCTCGTATATACTAAGCCCCTGCGCTTTCATGTGCTCGGCGGTCTTTTCAAACGCTGCCTCGTTGCCGTGTTTCCACAAGTATAACTCGTCCCATATATAAAGCGTATGCTCTTTCGGGTCGTAGTGCATTGAGCCGTACGCGTAAGGGTCGGGGAAGTAGCCCCAGTCTATGCCCTGCCATGTTTCGCCGCCCCATGAGTCGATTTGCTCGTCGGTGATTTCCTCGAGGCGCACGTTTTCAAATACCGTGCGGCCGGTGCCGGTTGCTTTACCGAGGAATATATTCTCGTAAGCCTTGCGGTTGAATTGCTTTGTAGTTTCAATGTCGTGGAGTAATGTTTCACCCAGCCACGCGAGGCGCTTTTCCTCGGGTATGTCTAAGTACGTCGTATGTACAATCATGCGGCGCGGGTCGTCGTCGCGCAGCTCTGCGTTACACCAATGTCGCGTAGCGCTCGGCGGGTTGAATGACTCAAACATATAAAAGCGGTCGCCGCCGCGTAATGCTGATAACTTGAAGTTGTGCAAGTCGTCCGGCTCAACTTCGGTCTTTTCCTCAATCCACAATATCGCAATATAGCCGCTCGAGGTCTTAATTGATTTCCCTTTTTCCGGGTCGTCGAGTCCGACAAATAAAATACTTTGCTCGTCGCCGTTCCTGCGTCGGTAGATTATCGGGAGCGCAGCCGTTCGCGATTTCGGGATCTTAAAGCCTGCGCCCTTGTTGCCGTTTGCAATAGGCAAGTGTAGCGCCTTGATAGCCCACACGATTTGCTCCCACACGCTTTGTCGCATTGTCTTTGCGTACTTGCGCACGATTACGGCGTTAAAGCGTGGAAACATAACGATTAGCAGCACGACACAAAGCGAGATAAACGACGATTTACACGACGCGCGCCCGCCCGGAAACGTCCAGCGCTCGTGTTTCGGCTCTGCTGCGAATATGTCATTAAATGCGCGGTTATACACCGGCGCGAAAAGTTCGCGGCTGTCTATGTTCATTTATGCGCCCACAATCTTTTATCACGCGGCGTACAGTTCACAACGTCGCAGCCGTCGCCGTCGTAATTCCATTTACAATTAGCGCACGTTATGCGCTCGCTCCAATTACTGTGATTTTCGCAAACCTCGGCGCAATCTCTCGAGCCGTCGGGTAGTAAATACCACCACGCGCAATTATCGCAAGTTTTCTCGTTATCGTTCATTCTGTCGCCTCTGCTGGTGCGGGCTCGCCGCCGTTCACGTCGATATTTACTACGGTGTCGGTCTGTCCGCCCGCGCCGTCGTTTCCTGCGTCCTCGGTG
>JBGUNW010000175.1:0-22186 GCA_045117555.1 Eubacteriales bacterium | reverse complement strand
CTCCCCGTCGTGTGCGGCCACCCCAACCGAATGTGGGTAGTATAAGAGAGGGAGTAAGTATTCGCATGGGGGAGGGGGACTTTTGTTTAAAGAAAACGACCCCCACCCCCTTGCAACCCCCGCCCCCGAAAAGAACTTTGAAGCGCAGGGTTCGGGGTTTTTGAAAACGACTTTGTTCTCTGCTCCGGGGAAGGTTCGGATGGATTAAAAAGGGTATTTCTTTATAATCTTTTATAAAAATAAAAGAAAATATCAAAAAACTATTGCAAAACCGAAAAAAGCGTGCTATACTATGCTATGGTAGAAACGGTAGAATGTGAGGATTGAGGAGTGGGTCGCAAGCCCGCTCATCTTTTTTAGCTTTTTGCCTCTTTCGCAAAATCCGAAAAAACGGGGGAAAAAACAATGGCAAAGCGTTCCGGCGGCAATATCGTTGCTTCCGTCCGCGCGGCGATTGCGCCGGTGGTGGAAGGGCTGGGTTACTCCATTTGGGACCTGGAATACGTCAAAGAGGGCGCCGACTGGTTTTTGCGCGTGACGATCGACAGTCCGAGCGGCATTACCATTGACGATTGCGAAACCGTCCACCGCGCCATTGACCCTGTGCTGGACGAGGTCGACCCCATTGAGGGCGCTTACCATTTAGAGGTCAGCTCCCCCGGCATTGAGCGCGAGCTGCGCACCGACGAGCATTTCCTTTTGTCGGCGGGCGAGCGGGTGGAAGTACGTCTGTTCGCGCCGCTGGACGGGGCAAAGGTCGTCGTCGGCACCCTTGCGGGATTGGACGACGACAAAAACGTCCTTCTGGAAACCGAAGCGGGCGAAAAAAAGATCCCCCGCTCGCAAATCGCGGCGGCAAAAACCCTGTTCGACTTTGACGAAGAAACGAACAATTAAGATAGAGAAAAGACAGAAAGGATTGGTTCAAAAATCATGAATTCAGAATTTTTCACCGCGCTGGAACTGCTGGAAAAAGAAAAGGGCATTCCCGCCGACTACATGATTGAAAAAATCGAGGCGGCGCTCATTTCGGCCTACAAAAAAGAATACGGCAACAACAGCAACGTGCGCGTGGTCATCGACCCCGAAAAGAAGGACGTGAAGCTCCTGCAACAAAAAGAGGTGGTTGAGGCGGTGGAAGACCCCGAAACCCAAATTTCGTTGGAGGACGCCAAAAAAATCGCCAAAAAATACAAAGTGGGCATGACGGTGGAAATTGAACTGAAAACCAAAAACTTCCGTCGCCTTTCGGCCGCCGCGGCAAAATCGGTCATCATTCAAGGCATTCGCGAGGGCGAACGCCGCCGCGCGCAGGAGGCCTACGAAAACAAGCACGAGGAGATCATTACCGCCATTGTTCACCGCTTTGACCCCGACACGGGCAACGTGGTGGTGGATACCGGCGCCGGCTATGCCGTCCTGCCCGCGCAAGAGCAAATTCCGGGCGAGCTGTTCCACGCGGGCGATCAGATCAAGGTTTTCGTTCAGGAAGTTAACCGCGAAAACCGCGGCCCGCTGGTCACGCTTTCGCGCGTTCATCCCGGCCTGATCCGCCGGTTGTTTGAATTGGAGATCCCGGAGATCGCCGAGGGCGTCGTCATCATCAAGGGCGTTTCGCGCGAGGCCGGCTCCCGCTCCAAAATCGCCGTTTACTCCCGCGATCCCGAGGTGGATCCCGTCGGCGCCTGCATCGGCGCGCGCGGGGCGCGTATCGGCGCGATCGTGGACGAGGTGCGCGGCGAGAAGATCGACATTGTGAAATACAGCGAGACGCCGGAAGAGTATATTTCGGCGGCGCTTGCCCCGGCGGCCATTCAGTCGGTGGTCATGACCGGCGACCGCACCTGCCGCGTTTACGTGGACCCCGATCAGCTTTCGCTTGCCATTGGCAAAGAGGGGCAGAACGCCCGCCTTGCCGCCCGGCTGACCGGCTGCAAGATCGACATTAAGGCCGACACCGGCGAAGGATACGACGAAGCCGGAACCGACGAACAGTAAAAACCGTTATGGAACAAAAAGCAAAAAAAATCCCCCTGCGGCAATGCCGGGGGTGCCAGGAGCATTTCCCGAAGAATACGCTCATCCGGGTCCTTCGCAGCCCAACGGGCGAAATTTCTTTGGATTTCACCGGGCGAAAAAACGGGCGCGGGGCGTACATTTGCCGCAGCGTTGCCTGCCTGCGCAAAGCCAAAAAGGCAAACCGGCTGGGCAGGGAGCTGGGCGTGGAAATTCCCGAGGAAATTTACCTTGCGCTGGAACGGGAACTGGAAAACGACCATGGAGAGGCCTAACGCGCTCCTGGGCGCGGTGGGGCTTTGCCGCAAAGCGGGCAAGCTGGTCGTGGGGACCGACGCGGTTTGTCAGGCCCTGCGCGAAAAAAAGAAACCCTGCGGCGTGCTCGCCGCGGGCGACATTTCCCAAAACACCGCCAAACGCCTGCGCGATAAATGCGGCACCTACGGCGTTCCGCTCGTTTTCATTCCCGCAAGCGGCGAGGCGCTTGCCGCCGCCGTTGGCAAAGGGGCGAAAACCGCCGCCGTTGCCGTGACCGACGAAGGCCTTTGGGCGCTCGTCCGTTCCCGCGCGGAAACGCAGGGTTCAAATTAACAAGCAAAACATTTCGTTCATTCGCCGGATCTGCGGTCCGGCGGCAATGGGAGGGTATATGGCAGAAACGAAAACGCAATTCAAACTCAACAAATTCGCAAAGGATCTGGGGCTCAAAGCAAAGGATCTGGTGGATCTTCTCGCGTCCAAGGGGCACGAGGTAACGGCGCAAAAAACGCTGGAACCGCTGGAATTTGACCTTTTGTTTGACGCGCTGACCAAGCAGAACCAAATTACCGATATCGGTTCGTATCTGGACGGCGTAACCTATATCCCTTCCAAATTGCCCAAGCCGGCGGTCGGCAAGCCGACATCCAATTCAGAGGAGTCTGCAAAACCAGCAACGCCTGCTGACAAGGCAGCGCCCGCTCCGGCCGTGCCGGCGGCTGACAAGCCGGTCGGCAAGCCGACATCCGATTCAGAGGAGTCTGCAAAATCGGCAACGCCTGCTGACAAAGCGGAAAGCACTCCGAAATCGGAAGCGTCTGCGCCTAAAAAAGAAGAACCGAAGCCGGCAGTGCCGGTTCCCAAAAAGGAAGAATCGCGCCCTGTCGGTAAACCCGCTCCGACAGCGCCCGGCACACCCGCAAGATTCGCGCAGCCCGGCGCAAGCCAGACCCGTCCGCAGAACGGCTATGGCGCGCCCGCCCGCCCCGCCTACGGGCAGGGGCAATCCGGCAATGCCGCAAGACCCGGGAACGTTGGCGCTCCCGGCTCCCGTCCGTCTCCCGCCGGCGGATTTTCGCCGCGTCCCGGTTCCGCTTTCGGCGCGGGGATCGGCGCAACGGGCTACGGTATTGGCAACCCCAACCAGCGTCCGCCGCAGAAAAAACAGCCCCAGCGGCGCCCGGGCGGCGATAAAGACGACCACATTCCGAGCGGCCCGAAGGATACTTTCAAGGCAAAGGAGATTGTTCGCGGCGCTTCCTCGGCCGTCAACCCGGACGGAACGCGCAAAGGCCCCCGCGTGGTAGACACCCGCGGCTCCGAGGACGTGAACCTTTCCAAATACGACGAGCGTTTGGACTCCTTCGTTTCCGAGCGCGAGCAAAGTATGCGCGGCGGCAATCAGCGCATCAAAAAGCAAACGGGTCAGCAGGGTCAGCAGGGCGGCCAGTCCTTTGGCAAAGGCAAGCCCGTGCGCGGCAAAAAAGGTCGTCCGAGCGCACCGAGCGCCCCCACAACCGTTCGCCCCACGGCCATTGAACTGCCCGAGGAAATTATGGTTGGCCAGTTGGCCTCGCGCCTGATGGTCACCGCCGGCGAAGTGGTGAAAAAACTGATGATGATGGGTATGATGGTCACCGTCAACCAGATCATCGACTTTGATTCCGCCGCGCTGGTTGCCGACGAGTTCGGCGTTACCGCCACGCCCGAAGTGGTGGTGAGCATTGAGGAAAAGCTCTTTGACGAAACCGCCGACGCCGAGGAAGACCTGGTCACCCGCGCGCCCGTCGTTTGCGTGATGGGTCACGTTGACCACGGCAAAACCTCCATTCTGGACGCCATTCGCCACACGCAGGTCACGGCAGGCGAGGCGGGCGGCATTACCCAGCACATCGGCGCTTACCGCGTTAAGGTCAAGGGCAGGGAGATCACCTTTTTGGATACCCCCGGCCACGAGGCGTTTACCGCCATGCGCGCCCGCGGCGCCATGGCAACCGATATTGCCATTCTGGTGGTTGCCGCCGACGACGGCGTCATGCCCCAAACGGTAGAGGCCATCAACCATGCCAAGGCCGCCGGCATTGACATTGTGGTTGCCATTAACAAAATGGATAAACCCGGCGCCAACCCCGATAACATCAAGCAGGAGTTGACCAAATACGACCTTGTGCCCGAGGAATGGGGCGGCGACGTGATCTGCGTTCCCGTTTCGGCCCTGACCGGGCAGGGAATTGACGACCTTTTGGAAAGCGTTTTGCTGGTTGCCGACGTCAAGGAGCTGAAAGCCAACCCCAACCGCCGCGCCAAGGGCATTGTTATTGAGGCGAAGCTCGACCGCGGCCGCGGCCCGGTTGCAACGGTACTGGTGCAAAACGGCACGCTCCGCTCGGGCGATATCATCATTGCCGGAACGGCGGTGGGTCGCGTGCGCTCTATGACCGACCACAACGGAAAAATGCTCAAAGAGGCGGCTCCCTCGGTCCCGGTGGAAATCACCGGTCTTGCCGAAGTGCCTTCCTCGGGCGACGAATTCCAGGCAGTCGAGGATGAAAGAATGGCAAGAACCCTTGCCGACCAGCGCCGCGATAAGGTGAAAGAGGACGCCTTCAAAGCCAACGCGCGCGCCAACCTGAACGACCTCTTCGAGCAGATCTCCGAGGGCGTGAAGAATTTGAATATCATCGTCAAAGCCGACGTGGGCGGCTCGGTGGAAGCCGTGAAACAATCGCTGGAAAAACTCTCGAACGAAGAAGTTAAGGTTCGCGTCATCCACGCGGCCGCCGGCGGTATCACCGAGGGCGACGTCACCTTTGCCGCCGCCTCCAACGCCATCATCGTCGGGTTCAACGTTCGCCCCGATAAAACCGCGCTGGATAGCGCCGAGCGCCAAGGGGTGGAAATTCGCACCTACCGCGTGATCTACGAGTGCATCGAGGAGATCGAGGCCGCCATGAAGGGTATGCTCGCGCCCAAGTTCCGCGAGAACCTTTTGGGCCATGCCGAGGTGCGCCAAACCATTCACGTTCCCAATGTCGGCACCATTGCCGGCTCCTACGTGCAGGACGGCAAAATCACCCGCCAGTCGCAGATCCGCGTGGTGCGCGACGGCGTGGTCATCTTCGAGGATAAAATCTCCTCGCTCCGCCGCTTCAAGGACGACGTGAAAGAAGTTGCCTCCGGCTACGAATGCGGCGTCGGACTGGAAAAGTTCAACGACATCAAGGTGGGCGACGTTCTGGAAGCGTTCATCATGGAGGAAGTGAAACAGTAAAAGGTCGCGGGGTTTCGCCCCGCACCTCACCCTCTTTTTGAGAAAAACTTTTCTGCAAAAAGGGACAAAAACTTTGGAAAACAAAGAGATAAAAGTTTTTTGCGCCGCTTTTTTCAAAAAAGCGGCCGGGGTACGGGGGACGAGCGCGACCGCCGACGGTGTCGGAAGCAAGGAGCGCGAGGAGTGGCAGCGGTCGAAAATTGCAAGGATCAGCGCGAATGCGCCCACCGCAATTTTCGGGCACCGCAACAGGATCGGAGCCCTGTCAATCCCTTGACCTTAAAGGAAGGAGGTAACCGCCAATGAAGCATGAAAAATCCTGCGGCGCGCTGGTCTTGCGGCGCGGCGAAGGCGGCAGGGATTATATTTTGATGATCCGGCATCGCCACGGCGGTCACCGCTCCTTTCCCAAAGGACACGTGGAGCCCGGCGAAACCGAAATTATGACCGCTATTCGCGAGGTTTTTGAAGAAACCGGCGTTCAGGTGCGTATTCATTCCGGCTTTCGCGAAACGGTGCATTATTCGCCCATGCCCGGCGTGGAAAAAGAGGTGGTCTACTTCCTCACCCGCACCGAGCAACAAGAAATTACCCCCCGCGAGGGCGAAATTGCCGAGGTGGAATGGGTGCCGCTGGAAAAAGCCGAGGCCTGCCTGACGCACGAGAACGATAAAACCGTCCTGCGCGCCGCCATTGCCCGGCTGCAAAATATGCCCGCATAACGCACGGTTTTTTCCCGCCTGCATATACTGTCAGCAAACAGGATACTGCAAGGAGGAATCAACCATGAAAGTTCTCGTTTGGCGTGCTCCCGCGTTCCTACGCCCCATTTTGAAAAAACTGTTCGGCAACCGCAAACCGCGCCGATCCCGGAAACACCGGGAACCGCCCCGGTAAAGAAGAAAGTAAATAAAAAAAGAAAGGAAGCTACTTATGAAGTACAAAATTCGCCTCGACACCCTGACCGACGTCAACAACTTCGTCAAAATCGCGTCGGCATACCCCGGAAAAATCGTTTTGACCGACGGCGATAACTTCACCGTAAACGGCAAATCGCTCCTGGGCGCAATGTACACCATGGAGTGGGACCAGGTTTATTGCACTTCCGATAAGGAAATTTACCATTTGATTAAGGACTTTGTTGAGGAAGAATAAGCAAGCTTGTCCATTGCTTCAAATCATTCGTTCCAAAGTTTTTTGGAAGGGTGGGAAAGTTTGAAGGGGCGGGAAACACCTTTTTCAAAAAGGGTTTCCCGCCCCTTCAAGGTCTCTCTACCTCTCCCTCTTTCTTAATAAAATTCTGGAAGCGATCGTGATTGCCCGTTTGTGAACGCGGTAGGCGGTACGGCGGGAAACGCCGAGCAGGTCGGCGCACTGTTCCACGGCGTGGCCGTTGATATATCGCAGCACAAGGAGCGATTTTTCGCGTCCGGGCGGCATAGAATTAATTAAGGAAAGCACGGCGCGGCAACGGGAGCGCCAGTAGGAAACGTTGCCCAGCGGCTTATCGTCGGCAAATCCGGCGGCGGCGTACATCCGGCGGGAGCGCTCCTCGTATTCCAGGAGCGAGGCGCACAAAAGATAATCCGAAAGAAAACGGCGGGTGCGTTCTTCCAAGGGGGGAAGAACGTAATCGGGCTTGACCGAGCGCAAAGCGGCAAGGTCCTCGTCGGTTGGAAAGAGGAAGGAAAGGTCGCCAAGGTCGGCGTCGGTCACGGAATCCGGGTTGACGGCGGCAAGGGGGTCGCCGGCAAAAAAGAACTGCAATCCGAACGCGGCGCGGGTCTGCTCGGCGGCGGCCAAAGCGGGGTCAGCCGAGGCGTTAAAGCGTTCGGGGTGGGTGCGGTTCAGGTGAAGGACCGGGCGGCGGGAGTTACTGTTCATAGCGGCCCCCGATATGTACTTTCGGCACTTCTTTCGCCGGAAGAATTCCCATCGCCTCAATCCATTCATCCCAAGTTGTTTCGCAAAACCGAACCAAATCGTCGGGGCTTGCGGCCTCAATGCAATAGCGGCAATACGGCTTTCCGTGGGAGAGGTAGTAAAGCCCGTCCGCGGGGAGTTCGGCGCCGCAATTCCGGCAGCGCGTGCCGCCGTAAGCTTCTTCCGTTTCGCCCGCGTTGGGGCAGAACGGTGGGCAGATCAACTGCCTGCATAACTGACACATTTTGAAAATTCTCCTTTCTTTTTTTCGTCCTGTTTGCCAAAAGCGCCAAGGGAGAAAACGGGAGCACAAAAGTTTTTTCGGTTTTTTTCGCGCTTTCTCTTGACATTTCGACAAATTGCTTGTATACTGTTATCAAGCATGGATATTATAACGCATTTCCGAATTATTTTCAAGTATTATTTCGCATTTCATAAATATTCGGAGGAATGCACGAAAACGAAACGCTGATTTTGTGAAATCAATACAAATCCGCGGTCAAAATCCGTGAAAGTTCGACAGGATCGGGGGAAAGCAGGGTATGGAATACGCAAAATTTGAAGAATTGCTCCGTGCGAAAGAGGTTACCGTTTATCAGGTTTCCAAAGCCACGGGCATTGCGGCTTCCACGTTTACCGACTGGAAAAACGGACGCAGTATGCCAAAAGCCGACAAGCTTGCCCGCATTGCGGCCTTTTTCGGCGTCGGGCTGGACGAACTGCTCGGCACCGAGAGCGGCAACCGCACGCTGGAAACCTCTTATCAAACCGCCCGCGCGCGCAAAATGGTGCCGGTCATCGGCGTCATCCGCGCGGGGTCGCCCATTGTGACCGACGAAACTTTGATCGGCCACGAGTTTGCCGACGTTGACGACGCGGAAGACTATTTTTATTTGGAAGTTTGCGGCGACAGTATGAAAAACTGCGGCATCGTCAGCGGCACCTACGTGCTGTTCCGCAAACAGCAGTACGCCGAAAACGGCGATATCGTCGCCTGTCTGGTGGACGGCGAAAGCGCCACCGTCAAACGCTTCTCCTATGAGAAAAAAACGCGCCGCATCGTCCTTTCCCCCGAAAACGACGACTATTCCCCCATCATCCTCACCCCCGAGGACTTTGAAACCGGCAGAGCCCGCGTCCTCGGCATCGCCGTAGAAGC
This sequence comes from Eubacteriales bacterium, assembly GCA_045117555.1. Lineage (GTDB taxonomy): Bacteria > Bacillota > Clostridia > Oscillospirales > CAG-272 > UMGS1865. Next base: position 13,559 of record JBGUNW010000175.1, on the reverse strand, counting down.
AAAGACGAGATTTTGAGGGGGAGGGGAAGACCTTGGGGGAGGGGTAAACTTTTTGCAAAAAGTTTTCCCCTCCCCCAAGGCCACCCTGTTGCGGTGCCCGAAAATCGCAGCGGGCGCATCCGCGCTGATCCTTGCGCTTTTCGACCGCGGCCACTCCTCGCGCTCCCTGCTCCCGCCGCCGGCGGCGGTTGCGCTCGTCCCCGCCCTTTTCAAAAACCTCAACCAATGGTTTGAGGTTTTTGAAAGGGATTTTATTCTCTGCTCCGGGTGAGATTTACTTTTTAGCGTTATGAAGCCGGTTTTGTAAACCCAAGATATAAAGTTTTTTGCCCCTCTTTTTTCCAAAAAAGAGGGTGGGGTACGGGGCAAAGCCCTGTCACTCCCTTGACCTTCAACGAAAGGAGTTGATTTTCCGTGATTTTATTGACGGCAAGCGACGTATCGGTATCGTTTGGGACCGACGTGGTATTGGAAAAAGTATCGTTTTCGGTAGCCGAGAACGACCGGCTCGGCGTGATCGGCGTCAACGGGTGCGGAAAATCCACCCTGCTCAAAGTGCTTTGCGGCGAGTTGGAGCCGTCGTCGGGCGAGGTGCATCTTTCGCGCGGGAAGACGGTTGGCATTTTGCGGCAGGACGACGCTTTTCTCGCCGGGGATTTCGGCCTCACGCTTTCCGAGCGAATGCAGGCGGCGTTCCCCGAGCTTCTCGCGGCGGAGCGGCGGCTTGCCGAGCTGGAACCGCTGCTTGCCTCGGGCGACGACCGCGTCATTCGGGAGTACACCGCCCTGCACGAGCGGTATCTTTCTTCGGGCGGGTTGACCTTCCGCTCCCGCGCCGACGCCACGCTGACCAAGCTCGGCTTTGACGAGGGAACGAAAACGCGCACCGTCGGCTCTCTTTCGGGGGGTCAGCGCACCCGGTTGGCGCTTGCCGTTCAACTGGTGCGCGAGCCCGACCTGCTCCTTTTGGACGAGCCGACCAACCACCTGGACGTAGAAACCATGGACTGGCTGGAAAACTATCTTTCGTCCTATCCCAAATGCTTCATTGCCGTTTCGCACGACCGCTATTTTCTGGACCGTGTCACCACGAAAACGCTCCATATCGAACATCACGCCGCAAAACTGTATGCCGGCGGCTACACCGCTTCCATGGAGCAGCGGCGAATCGACCGCGAGATCGCCGAGCGGCATTGGAAGAACCAGCAGCGCGAGATCGCCCGGCAGGAGGCCTACATTGCCCAGCAGCGCGCTTGGAACCGCGAGCGCAACATTATTGCCGCCGAAAGCCGGCAAAAATTATTGGATAAAATGGTGCGCGTCGAGCGTCCGATGGCCGATGAAAAGGGCATTTCCATGCGGTTTACCTCGGCAGGGGCTTCGGGAAACGACGTGCTTTCGGTGCGGAAGTTGACCTTCGGCTACGGCGGCGAGCCGCTGTTTTCAAATTTAACCTTTACCGTTAAGCGTTCGGAGCGGGTTTTCGTGGTCGGGCCGAACGGGTGCGGTAAATCCACGCTGGTCAAGCTCCTGTTGGGCAAAGTCGCGCCGAAATCGGGCGTCATTGAGCCGGGCTACCACGTGGAAGTGGGATATTACGACCAGGAAAACCAGAACCTGACCCCCGAAAATACCGTGCTGGACGAGCTTTGGAACGCCTACCCCACCCGCACCGAAACCGAGATCCGCTCCACGCTGGGTCTGTTCCGCTTTACCGGCGACGCGGTTTTTCGCACCGTGTCGGTGCTTTCGGGCGGCGAGCGGGCACGTTTAACGCTTGCCAAACTGATGCTTTCGCGCAAGAACTTTCTGCTTTTGGACGAACCTACAAACCACCTGGATATTGACTCCCGCGAGGCGCTCGGCGAGGCCCTTTCGGCCTTTGACGGCACCGTTTTTGTCGTTTCGCACGACCGCTATCTGATCGAAAAACTGGCAACGCGCGTCCTCTTGCTCAAACCGCCGTTTCCGGGCTTCGGCGATCTGTATTCCTTCCCGGTAACGCGCCCCGGCTCCGCCTACACCGATTTCTCCGCCGACGTTGCCGCCCGGCAGGCGGGCAAGCCATCACCGCAAAAGGAAACGCCCGAAAAGCGATCCGAAACGCCAACGCTTTCCGACGTTCCCGCGCCCGCTTCGCAAAAGGAACGCTACCTGCAAGCCAAGCAGTCGGCCTCCGCCGAGCGCAAGCGCAAATCGGCGCTTGAACGCCTGCACGCCGAGGCCGAACGGTTAGAGGGCGAGATCGCCGCCGTGGAGGAAGAGCTTTACGGCCCGGCCGCCGCCGATTATACCCGCGCCGCCGAACTGGACGCCACCCGCTCCACCCTCGAAGCTCAACTGATGGAAGTTTACGAGGAGTTGGAGGAGTTGGAAGAATAAACAAAGATAATAAGTATGAGTTTGTTGTATTTAATTTTTCTACTCATAGAAAAAGGGAGCGATTATTATTTTCGCTCCTTTTAACTATTTAATTGTTCAAACCATGTTTCGGGAAAAGCAATATGTTTCAGAGAAATTGCATCTTGATATTCGTCAATTAATGAGAAAAGAGGAATTACAAATTCTTTCAACCATTTATCCTTATCCGGGTAAAGCACCTTTAAAACACTGATTGCGCCCCATAGTCTTCTTTCCTGATTGTGCTCTAAATGAAGACCTGCGGGAATTGCTGAAAAAATTCTGAAATAAAGCCTTCCGTAATGTGCACAAATATTTCTGAGGTCAGTACAACAACGCAACCAACTTACCATTTCTTTATAATGAACGCCGACAATTGCTTTTTTATCAGCAGTCCGTAGATCGTTATAAAAATACGAGAGCATTCCGAATGTAAACAGCTCGCTTACCACCCAAAAAGGAAATTGTTTATCGTAGTGTTCAAGATGATGTTTTACAAATAATACCTTATCGTTATTATTAATTTCCCTATTCAAATTTGTTTGAAATTTTTCGTGGTCGTGATCTTTATTAAAAGAGTCCGAATTTAAGTATCCCAACGGACCATATGTTTTTGAATGATGATATGCCAGTTTTGCCCTTATACTGATTTCAATTACTTCGATTGCAGAATAGATAATATTTCTTAATTTTCTGTCAAACTCGTAAATTCTGTAAACTCTGAAAAAATCGGTACCTTCAAGATATGAATCATCGCTTTTTTTAAAAGGGAGAAAATAAGCGGTTAAGCGATAATAATTTATATTTTTTAAAATTTCAAGACAAGCGGTTTCATCCGTAATAATACAACCTCTGCTTTTTATTTTTTCAATTTGTTCCTCATATGTAGCAAACGGTTTAATGGGAGTCATATTATTCTCCTAAAAAAATGTCTCCCCTGGGGCACATCGTTGAGAGGTGTGGGGAGTCCTGTTAATATTATTATATGCGCATTTTTTCAAAATGTCAATAGATTTTAAAATAATTCTTGATTTTTCTAATTTATAAGAATAATTTTTGTTTTTTTATTTCTCATATTTGTAAACATTATGTGAATTTTTGGTAAATTGTTGAATAATAGTAAATGGTATGTTATAATAATTCTATATAATTGTATAATTATATTTTTAGGAATTGACGGAAAGAAGGGATGCGTCCAAATGGCTGAAAATGAATACATCCGGGAAATAGAAGAAGTTTGGAAAGCGGTGAAGGATTCTTTCCGCGGCGAGCTTTCGCAAACCGGCATTGACCTTTGGTTTGGCGAAGTGGAAGTGCTGGGGTTTGACGGCAGCCATATTCAGCTCGGCACCTCCTCGGAAATGAAACACAGCGTAATCCAAAAGCGGTTTTTGGAAAAGATCCGCGGTCATTTTGCCGATCTTTTGGGTTTTCCGGTAAAAGTGGATCTTTCCTTCACCGGCAAACCGGTCACGCCGCAGGACATCAAAATCATCGGCCGCGACGCGCCGGAGCAAACCTCTGAAATTCCAACCTACAATTTTGAATACACCTTTGAAAATTTCATCGTGGGCGATACCAACAAGTTTGCCTACGCCGCCTGCGTGGCCGTAGCAAACCATCCGGCAACCAACTATAACCCGCTCTTTATTTACGGCAACAGCGGCCTTGGCAAAACGCACCTGCTTTACGCCACCATCAACCGTCTGCGGCAGAACAATCCGAAAATCCGCATCATTTACACCAAGGGCGAGGATTTTACCAACCAGATGGTTTCCTGTATGCTCAAAAAGAAGAGCGAGGACGAAAACCCCATGGTGGAATTTCGCAACAAGTACCGCAAATGCGACGTTCTTCTGATCGACGATATCCAGTTCATTGCCGGCAAGGTGGCAACGCAGGAGGAATTTTTTCACACCTTCAACGCCCTGTTTGAGGAGAAAAAACAGATCATTCTGACTTCCGACCGTCCCCCGCGCGAGATCAAACCGCTGGAAGAACGGCTCAAAACCCGTTTTGAATGGGGTCTGATCGCCGATATCGAACCGCCCGATTTGGAACTGCGCATTGCCATCATCAAATCCAAGGCCGACCAGGTGGGGCTGAAACTGCCCGACGAAGTGCTTACTTTTTTGGCCGAAAATCTGCGCTCGAACATCCGGCAGCTGGAAGGAGCCATTAAAAAACTGGGCGCCATTCAGCTTTTGCAGGGAAAAGAGATCACCATGGAGGTGGCGCAGGTCTGTCTTTCGGAATTTTTGGGCGACGCCGAGCCGATCAGCGTAACGGTGGATAAGATCTTTTCGGCCATTACCGACCGCACCGGCATTACCAAAGCCGATATGATCGGCAAAAAGCGCGAAAAATCGGTTGCCGAGGCGCGGCATTTAGCGGTTTATCTGATCCGCGAGATGACCGAAATGAGCTTTCCGAACATTGGCAAGCTGTTTGACCGCGACCATTCCACCATTCTGACCTCGTATCAAAAGATCGCCCGGAAAATCGCCACCGATTCTTCCTACGCCGTGGAGATCAACGAATTGAGAAGATCGATCACCTGAACCTTTTCCCCCGCTTTTTTTAAAAGCGGGTAGGGATTGGGGCAACGCCCCAAGGTCTTTTCGCGCGAAGCGCGAACAAAAGGCGCCAAAGGTTCGCGCCTGCGGCGCGAAAAAAGGTCGTGGAGCTTTGCTCCACACCTCACCAGCTTTTTAAATAAAAGAACTTTTCTGCGAAAAGGAATCAAAAACTTTTTATCCACATAGTTTTCCACACCTGTGGAAAAGTGGTGAAAAATACAGGTAATAAAGAAAATCACGGCTGTTGATAAAATTTGGAAAAAACGCTTGCAAAGCCGTTTTGCGGCATTGGAAAAGTTTTTCGGAAACGCTTGTGGAAAAGTGAAAATCAATTCCTTTTTCATCTGATTTTTCCGGGTTTTCCACCTAAAAAATTTTCAACAGCTTCGGTGTTTCCCTCGGCGAAAGGTCCGGGTTTTTCGGAAAAGACAAAACCGGGCAAAATCCAGCAAAAGTTTTCCACAACGCTCCACAGCTTTTCCCGCGGTTTTCCTTATGGTTTTCCAAATTAAAAAATGCCGAAAAGCCTGTCCGAAAGCCGTTTTCCGGCCTTGTCCACAGTTTCCGCAGGAACTACCGCTCCTGTTTCTGTAAAAATATTCTATTCTTCTGTTCTTTTTTTGCGCGAAAGCGCATTCGGTTCGCGCGAAGCGCGAAGGAAAGGTCGTGGAGCTTTGCTCCACACCTCACCGGCTTTTTGAAAAAAGCCGGGTAAAAACTTTGTTTACTTTTTTGACATATTCAAACTCTATATAAGGAAGGAAAGAACGTATGAAAATCGTATTCGACCGCAAGAAGATCATGGAAGTCACCGCGCCTTTGATGAACACGGTTTCCGGCAAGACCACCATGACGGCAACCGAGGGCATTTTGATCGAGGCCTCGGCCGACGGTACCTGCATTCTGACCACTTTCGATTCCGAAAAAGGCACCCGTCTTGCCGTTTCCGCCGAGGTTCTGGAAGCCGGCGCTTATATTCTCAACGCGCAAAAACTGACCCAAACTTTTCGCGTAATGGAAGGGGAAACGGTCACGCTGACGGTTGGAGAGAACTTGCAGGCGTCCATCGAGAGCGGAAAGTCGGTGCACCGCATGAACGCGCTTGCCGCCTCGGATTATCCCGCCATTCCGCGCCTGGAAACCGAGGATGGGTTTGAAGTAAATCAGGCCGTGCTCAAAGAGATGATCGGCAAAGCCATGTTCGCCATGGCAAACAACGACCAACGCGCGGTGCTGAACGGTTGTTATTTTCACGTGACCGCCGATGAGATTTTGCTCGTTTCCTGCGATAGCTTCAAGCTGGCAAAATGCGGCATTCGCACCAACGTGGAAAACCGCAACCGCGACGAATCGGCCGTGAAATTTTCCTTCATTGTTCCCACCAAAACCGTCAACGAGCTTTACCGCATTCTCAAAGACGACGAAAGATTGACCGTTCGCGTTTGCGTGAGCCGCAAGAATATCATCTTCCATTTTGAGGATATGATCTTTTTCTCCCACCTGGTGGAGGGCGTTTATATCGAATACGATCGCATCATCATCAAACAGCACCGCATTTTTGCCGTTTGCGACCGCGAGCGTCTGATCGCCGCGCTGGAACGCGCCGCCCTGGTTACCGAGGAAAAGGTTGCCGGCAGCGTCCGTTCGCACGTCAAACTGCAATTTGAGGGAAAACTGCTCAAAATTTCGGCCGTTTCCACCCTCGGCTCCACCTACGACGAAATCGAAATTGAACACGAGGGCGAGGATCTTCTCATTGCCTTCAACAACCGCTTCCTGATTGAAAGTTTGAAGGCGTCCAGCGCTTCCAAAGTGAAAATTTCGCTTTCCACGCCGCTCACCAGCATCAACATTGAGCCGGCCGAGGATCTGGGCGCGCAAACCGAGCTGTTCATGCTCCTGCCCGTGCGCATGAAAGAGTGATTTTTTCAAAAAATTGAAATTTTGATTGGAACGCCACTATGATTTGTAAACGCATCCGCGTTTCGGATTTTCGGAATATCCGCGCGGCCGACGTTTCGTTTGACGACGGCGTCAACCTTTTGGTGGGCAGGAACGCGCAGGGAAAGACCAATTTGCTGGAAGCGATTTTTTACGCCTCGCTGGGCAAGAGTTTTCGCGCCTCGTCGGATGAAGAAATGATCCGTTTCGGGGCCGACCTGTTTGAAATTTCTTTGGATTTTGCCGATTCGGTGCGCGAGCAAAACCTGACCGTGCGCCTCTTAAAAGGCAAGCGCCGCAGGATCGAGCACAACCGAGTGCGGCTCTCCAAGGTTTCGGAGGCAGTGGGGCTGTTCCGCACCGTGCTGTTCTGCCCGGAGCATCTTTCAATCGTGAAAGAGGGGCCGGGCGAACGGCGGAACCTTCTGGACGTTGCCATTTCGCAGCTTTATCCCGCCTATTTGCACAGTCTGCAAAACTACAACAAGGTGTTAAAACAGCGCAACCGGCTTTTGCGCGCCGCCGCGGACGACCCAAAAACCTTCCGCGAGACCATCGAGTTCTGGTCGCAAACGCTGGCAGGGGAAGCGGCGGTACTTGCGGGCTACCGAAAACGCTATTGCGACCTGCTCGACCCGAAGGTAAAGGAAATCTTCCATGAAATGACCGGCGGCGGCGAGACGCCGACGCTCTGTTACGAGCCGTCGCTGCACGCGGAGTTGGAGATTTTTGAGGACGAAGAAGCCGCCGAAAAGGCCTATTTTGAAAAGCTGATGAACAACCACGAGCGCGAGATCGCCGCCGAGAGCACTCTTTGGGGCACGCACAAGGACGACGTTCGCATCGACCTGAACGGCAAGCCGGCAAGAACGTTTGCCTCGCAGGGGCAACAGCGGTCGCTGGCGCTGGCGATCAAATTGGCCGAGGGCAGCATTTGCGAGGAAATTTGCCGCGAAATGCCGGCCTACCTTTTAGACGACGTGTTTTCCGAGTTGGATTCGGCACGTCGCGCCTACCTTGCCGAAAAGATCGTGGGGCGGCAGGTCATTATCACCACCTGTGAAGAGAACCTGCCGGCGGCGGGCAAATTGATCCGCGTGGAGAACGGCGAATATTTTGTTTAAAACGAACGACCTAAATAAATAAACCCAAGTCAGTTGCAGAAACGATTTCAGATAACCAAGAACCAAAAGTTTTTGGCGCGCTTTTTTCAAAAAGCGCGGAAAAGTTTTTGGCGCGCTTTTTTCAAAAAACGCGGAAAAGTTTTTGGTGCCGCTTTTTTCAAAAAAGGGGCGACATTGTACGCGCGCGCCCACGCCCACGCGCGAGACAAAAAGCGCTTTTGGTTCGCGCCGAAGGCGCGAAAAAAGGTCGTGGAGCTTTGCCCACACCTCACCCTCTTTTTTGAAAAAAAGAGGGGCAAAAAACTTTAAAAAAGGAGCCGGGTATGTATTTACACGCGGGAAACAATAAAAATTTGCGCACGAAAGATATCATCGGAATTTTTGACGCCGACACCGCAACCGTTTCTCCGGTGACCAAAAAGTACATTGCCGGCGCGCAAGCCGAGGGAAGGGTGGAATTTGCCTCGGTAGAGCTTCCCAAATCCTTCGTGCTGTACAAAAAGACGCCGGGCGGGCAGGAACGCGGCCGCACCGGCTTTTGCCGCAGGAGAACGAAAAAAACGTCCAAAATTGAATTGCGCGTTTGCTTTTCCCAGCTCTCGCCCGCCTCGCTCGCCGGCAGAGCCGAAAGCAAACATTAAAAAATATTAAAACAGAAAGATACAGTTGTAAAAAAAGCGTCAGCAAACCCGTATTCACCGTCGGACAAGGTGAGGCCTTGCCGGCAAACGCAAAAGAAAAAGGAGATCGGAATGGAACAGAACGAGAAAAACCCAATCATCGAAACCAAGGAAGAAACGGTATCCGCCGAAGCGCGCGAGAACCGGGAGCCGGAGCTTGCCATCGGCCCCGAAACCGACGCGGCCACCTTTTCGGATACGCCCGGCGATACCCTTGCCGAGCGCGCCGCCGAGGATCACGTTTACGACGAAAACCAGATCCAGGTTCTGGAAGGGCTGGAAGCGGTACGCAAAAGACCGGGTATGTATATCGGGTCTACTTCGGCGCGCGGCCTGCACCATTTGGTTTACGAGATCGTGGATAACTCCATCGACGAGGCGCTTGCCGGCCGCTGCGACCGCATAGAGGTCACTCTGCATCCCGATAACAGCGTTTCGGTGCGGGACGACGGCCGCGGCATTCCCAGCGGCATTCACCCCAAAATGGGCATTCCCACGCTGGAAGTGGTTTACACCGTTCTGCACGCCGGCGGCAAATTCGGCGGCGAGGGATATAAGTATTCCGGCGGTTTGCACGGCGTAGGCGCATCTGTCGTCAACGCGCTTTCCGAATGGGTGGAGATCGACAACTGCCACGAAGGTCACCGCTATACCGAGCGGTTCGAGCGGGGCCTGGTCGCCCGCCCCTTCCGCGATGAAGGGCCCACCGACCGCCACGGCCTTTACGTTCGTTTCAAGCCCGACGCCACCGTGTTTGAAGAGGTGGTGTTCGACTACGACACCCTTTTGCGCCGTCTGCGCGAGCAGGCCTTCCTCAACGGCGGCGTGAATATTTCTTTGCGCGACGAGCGCGCCCCGCAGGAAGACGGTACCTACCGCGAGGACGACCTGCTTTACGAGGGCGGCATCCGCTCCTTCGTGGAGTACATCAACGCGCAAAAGGGCAGCGAGCTGATCCACCCGGACGTGATCTACATGAAGGCATCGTCCGAAAACTGGGTGGCCGAAGTTGCCATGCAGTACAACGATAGCTACACCGAAGCGGTTTTGACCTTTGCAAACAACATTAACACCGTAGAAGGCGGCACGCACGAGGTCGGCTTTAAAACCGCGCTCACCAAGGTGTTCAACGATTACGGCCGCAAATACGGCATTCTGAAAGACAGCGATAAGAACCTTTCGGGCGAGGACGTGCGCGAGGGGCTTTCGGCGGTGGTTTCGGTCAAGCTGACCGAGGCGCAGTTCGAGGGGCAAACCAAAGGCAAGCTGGGCAACAGCGAAATGCGTACCCACGTCTATAATCTCGTCGCCACCAAGCTGGCCGAGTATTTAGAAGAAAATCCCACCGTGGGCAAAGCGGTGCTGGAAAAGTCGCTTGCCGCCTACCGCGCGCGTGAGGCCGCGCGCAAAGCACGCGAGGCCACCCGCCGCAAGGGGCTTTTGGAGGGCTCCACTCTGCCCGGCAAACTGCGCGACTGCCAGGAAAAAAGCGCCGAGTTTACCGAGCTTTACCTTGTGGAGGGAGATTCCGCAGGCGGCTCCGCCATGCAGGGGCGCAACTCGCGCTACCAGGCCATTCTCCCCATGCGCGGCAAGGTGCTCAACGTGGAAAAAACGCGGCTGGATAAGGTGTATTCCAACCAGAGCTTGATTCCCATCATTCAGGCGCTGGGCTGCGGCATCGGCGAGGAGTTTGACCCGGCAAAGCTCCGCTACGGCAAGATCATTATTATGGCCGACGCCGACGTGGACGGTTCGCACATCCGCATCCTGCTCCTCACCTTCTTCTTCCGCCACATGAAACAACTCATTGAGGACGGGCACATTTACTTTGCCCATCCCCCGCTCTATAAAGTTTACCGCAAAGGCGCAAATTCCGCCGGCACCGAGCGCTACGCCTTCTCCGACGAGGAGCGCGACGCCATTATTGCCGAAATGGGCGGCAAGAATATTGAAGCCGACCGCTACAAAGGTCTTGGCGAAATGGACCCCGAACAGCTTTGGGAAACCACCATGGACCCCGCCCGCCGCACCATTCTGCGCGTGACGATCGAGGACGCCATCGCCTGCGACGAAATGTTCTCGCTTTTGATGGGCGACAAGGTGGAGCCCCGCCGCGAGTTCATCGAGCAGAACGCAAAGTTCGCCGAAAATTTGGACATTTGACCCATGACCGCTTGAAGAAAGGAGAACAGAACCTTGGATAAGAAAAAAGAACAGGAACTCACGCGCGAGCAGGAACTTGCCCTTTTTGCACAGCAAAAAATCGTGGACGTTCACATGGAGCGCGAGGTCAAACGGTCCTTCATCGAGTATTCCATGTCGGTCATCATGGCGCGCGCCCTGCCCGACGTACGCGACGGGCTCAAACCCGGTCAGCGCCGCATTCTGTACGCCATGTGGGAGGACGGATTAACGCATTCCAAACCCTTCCGCAAGTCGGCAACCACCGTTGGTAACGTGCTCGGGCGCTATCACCCGCACGGTGACGCCGCCGTTTACGATACCATGGTGCATATGGCGCAGGATTTCCGTATGCGCTATACCCTCATCGAGGGCCACGGCAACTTCGGCTCGGTGGACGCCGACCCGCCCGCCGCATACCGGTATACCGAGGCGCGCATGGACAAGATCGCCGACGAAATGATGCGCGATATTGAAAAGAACGCGGTGCCCATGGTACCAAACTTTGATAACCGCATGCAGGAACCCTCGGTCCTGCCCGCCCGTTTCCCCAACCTGCTCGTCAACGGCTCCATGGGCATTGCCGTGGGTATGGCAACCAACATTCCGCCCCACAACCTGGGCGAAATTGTGGACGCTACGATTTACCGCATGGATCACCCCGAATGCACGGTTGACGAGCTGATGGAGTTTGTCAAAGGCCCCGATTTCCCCACCCGTGCCATCATCTACGGCGTGAACGGCATCAAACAGGCCTACGCCACCGGCAAGGGCCACCTGATGGTGCGCGCACGCGCCGTGGTCGAGGAAGAAGAGCGCCGCATCATCTTTACCGAAATCCCTTACGCCGTCAACAAAAGCCAGCTTTGCGAATCCATTGCGGCCTGCGTGAAGGAAAAGAAGATCGACGGCCTGACCGATTTGCGCGACGAATCCGGCCGCGACGGTATGCGCATTGTTGTGGAATACCGGCGCGATGCCAATCCGCAAATCATTCTCAACCAGCTCTACCGCTACACGCAGTTGCAGGCAACCTTCGCCGTCAATCTGCTGGCACTGGTCAAAAACGAGCCGAAGGTGCTCACGCTCCCGCAAATTTTGGACTACTACATTGCCCACCAGGAAGAGGTCATTCGCCGCCGCACCCAGTTCGATTTGGAAAAGGCCGAAGCGCGCGCCCACATTTTTGAGGGGTATAAGATCGCGCTGGATAACATTGACGAGATCGTTGCCCTGATGAAGGCCTCCAAATCCATTCCCGACGCAAAGGCCGCCCTTTCCGAGCGCTACGGGCTTTCCGACGCGCAGGCGCAGGCCATTGCCGAAATGACCTTGGGCCGCCTGACCGGTTTGGAACGCGAAAAAATCGAGGAAGAACTGGCCCGGCTGGAAGCTCTTGTGGCCGAGCTGCGCGGCATTCTTGCCGACGGCGGCAAGATCCGCGACATCATCAAAACCGAAATGACCGAGATCCGCAACAAGTACGCCGACCCGCGCCGCACCGAAATTGTGCAGGCCGAGCAGGAGATCGTGCTGGAAGACCTGATCGAGCGGCACGCCTGCGTCATCACGCTCACCAACGCCGGCTACATCAAGCGCCTCCCGGCCGACACCTACACCGCCCAAAACCGCGGCGGCAAGGGCATTATCGGTATGGGGACCAAGGAAGAGGACTTCATTGAAAAGGTGATTGCAATGAACAGCCATTCCTACCTTCTTATGTTCACCAACACCGGCAAGGTGCAAATGCGCAAAGCTTATATGATCCCCGAAGCCGGCCGCACCGCCAAAGGGCAGAATTTGGTGAACATTCTCGAACTCTTGCCCGAGGAAAAGATCACCGCCGTGGTCGCCGTGGACGAGTTCACCGACCACGAGTTTTTGACCATGGTCACCCGCCGCGGCGTGATCAAAAAGACCCTGCTTTCGGATTTTGAATACCAGCGCAAGGGCGGCAAAATCGCCATTTCGCTGGACGAGGGCGACGAACTCTTGTTCGTCACCCGCACCGACGGCGAGAGAGAGCTGATGCTTGCCACGCGCGGCGGCATTGCCGTCCGCTTTGCCGAGGCGCAGGTGCGCGCTATGGGCCGCACGGCGCGCGGCGTGCGCGGGATCTCTCTGCGCGCGGGCGACGAAGTGGTTGGCGTTACCCTGGTGGAAGAAGGAAAAGAACTGCTCTGCGTTACCGAAAACGGTTTCGGCAAGCGCAGTCCGTTCGACGATTTCCGCTTAATGGCGCACCGCGGCGGCTACGGTATGAAATGCTATAACGTGACCGAAAAGAGCGGCGCTTTGACCGGTATTGCCTCGGTGAACGACGATCTTGACCTCATGCTCATCACCTCCGGCGGCACCATTATCCGCACCCCCGTTGCCGGAATCCCCACCCGCTCCCGTACCGCGGGCGGCGTGATCGTCATGCGCCTTGCCGACGATCAAAAACTCGTCAACTTTACCACCACCCCCCACGCCGAACCCGAAGAGGCAGAGGAAGGGGAGGAAGAATAAGGAAGGCCGCGCGGGGGTGTAAACAATTTTTTAAAAAACTGGTTTTTCCCCTACCCGAACCCATTTTAAAAAAAAAATTTTAAAAAATGGCATGGTTGGGTGAAAACCGGACATTTTTTAAAAAATTTTTTTTCCCCTTT
>JBGUNW010000174.1:0-7809 GCA_045117555.1 Eubacteriales bacterium | reverse complement strand
CCGGGTCGGTTGTAAAAATCGCCGTTGCCTATTTTTTCATCGGGAATCCGAATATCGGCATTTTGGGCGCACCTATCAGCAGTTTTTTCTGCAATGCCGTTGTGGTATTGCTCAATCTGATTTTTGCGGATCGGCTTTGCCGTGTGCCTTCGCTTTGGAAAACGTTTTTTAAACCATTGGCGTTTTCGGGCGTTTCCGCATTCTTTGCTTGGAGTTTATACCGCTTGCTGCTTCAACGAATGGGAGAGGGAACGATCACCACGTTGATCGCACTGGGAACAATGATTTTTCTTTATTTTGTGCTTGTGCTTCTCGGCGGTGGAGTATCCGATTCCGACCTTGCCGCAATGCCGCTTGGCAAGCGGGTCATCCCGGTTTTGCATAAAATTCGGGGACAAAAAAAGACCGGAACGGGCTAAATCTTTCAAAAACCTGATATTTTTGCAAAAAAAATGAAAAAAATGGGTAAAAAACCCAAAAAACAAGTTATACACCCCTTGATTTTTTGGCAATAATATGATAAAATGATAGTGCAGAAAGAAATTTCTGACAATCTGTAAATGAAAGGACGTTTTATCATGACCAAAACACAGTTGATCGAGAAAGCAGCAGCAAAAGCAGAAGTTTCCAAAAAAGAGGCCGCAAAAGTTTACGAAGCTCTCTATGAAGCGTTTGTTGAAGGTCTTGCCGAGGGTGGCGTTCAGCTCGCCGGCGTTGGCACTTTCGCAGTAAAAACCAGAGCCGCTCGTACGGGCATTAACCCCCGCACCAAAGCGAAAATCAGCATTCCTGCTTCCAAGTACGTATCCTTCTCCGCTGCAAAAGCAATTAAGGATAAGGTGAATTGAGACTCGATAAATACCTCAAAGTATCCCGCATCATCAAGCGCAGGACGATTGCAAACGACGCGTGCGACAATGCTCGCGTAACGGTAAACGGTCGCCCGGCAAAAGCGTCTTATGATGTAAAAACGGATGATATTTTGGAGATCACGTTCGGGGAACGGACGCTCAAAGTCCGCGTTCTGAACATTCCGGAGTATACGAAGAAGGCGGATGCCGCAAGCGTATATGAAGTAATATCCTGATAATCGCGCGCCCCGCATAATTTTCCGATTTTCCGAATAGGATATAGCAAATCTCTATGGAGGTAGTGCTATGAACGCGGAAAAAAAGGAAAATACCAGACAGCCGCACACGCTTTCTTTGCGTGACCGGGGCTCTCTGGAAATGCGGGGCGTTACGGATGTTATCAGCTTTGATGAAGAAACGATCGAGCTTTCCACCGTTTGCGGAAATCTGACGGTGGATGGGAACGGATTGCATATCAAGGTCCTCAACCTTGCCGAAGGGATTGTTTCGGTAGACGGCACCGTTGCGGCGCTGACTTATACAGAAGACCGTGAGAACGAGCAAAAAAGCGGCAGGGGCTTTTTCCACCGTCGGGGGCGTTGAAGGTTTATGCAGCTTTCTCAGTCCGGAATTGCGCGATTGTATTGCTATGCGCTCGTCCTGGGCGTTGTTCTCGGGCTTTTCTTTGATTTGATCCGTTTTCCCAGATTTTTGTTTTCCCGGAATACGATAATCGAAAAAGAAGGCGCAAAACAAAGCCTCCGCAAAAGACGAGCCACCGGCGTTTTCGTCTTTTTGGAGGATTTTCTTTTTTGCGTGGTCGCCGCCGTTTGCGTGATCCTGCTTTTCTACGAGCATAACAAAGGGAAGATCCGCCCGCTTGTTTTTTTGCTGTTGCCCGGCGGGTTTGCGCTCTATTGGGCAACGGTGGGCAGGTGGGTCCGCGCGTTGTTACTGACTCTTGTAAAGTGGATCCGCAAAGCGGTTTACAAGGTGTTCCTGTTTGTCTGGAAGCCGATAAAGAAAGCTTTGAAAGCAATGGCAAACACTTTGCAGAAGCACTATGAAAAGAACGCGAGAAAAAGATATACCAAGCGGCTTTTGCGCATGGTTGAATGGAACGCCGCGGGACTTTTGCCCGACGGCGCGGTTTTAAAGAAAAAAGAAGTTTCAAAAAACAAAGGAGGTGCCCATGGCGGCGGAAAAAGAAAAAAAGATCATAGCCCAAAACAAAAAAGCGTGGCATGATTATTTTGTTGACGAAAAATACGAAGCCGGCGTTGCCCTGACCGGCACCGAAATCAAAAGCGTTCGCGCGGGAAAGGTCAATTTGAAGGATTCTTATTGTTCCTTTGAAAAGGGCGAGATTTTTGCCGTTGGCGTTCATATCAGCCCGTACGAGCAGGGAAACCGATTCAATCATATTCCTTTGCGGGATAAAAAATTGCTCCTACACCACAGGGAAATTCTCAAATTGCAGGGGAAAGTCCAGCAAAAGGGTTTTTCGGTGGTTCCACTTTCGCTTTATTTCTCCGGCAGTTATGTAAAAATGGAAATTGGGCTTTGCCGCGGCAAAAAACTTTACGATAAACGGGAAACCGACGCCAAACGGGAGGCCGATCGACTTATGGAACGGCACATGAAAGGCGCTTCCGGCGAAAATTGATCCAATATAACACTTGACAAACCAAACAAAACCCGTTATAATAGGGTTTACCCCGAATATGGGGGTGCAATGGTTTCGACGGGGATTCTGACACATGATAAGCGTGGCGAGCCGGGTAAACTCGATAACTGCCCAACGTTAAAAATAAACGACAACAAAACTGTTGCTCTGGCTGCCTAATGGCAGTGCCGTGACCTGAGGGTCACCCGTTCCGCCAAAGAGGACCACGGCTTTGGTGCGAGCGTCAAATGAGTGGTAAACCTGCACCGGTGTTTCGCCCTTGAACCGGTCAGGCAAAAAAGGGCTACCTGCGAGAGGAGCGTGTCTGTTCGCGCCACCCAAGGGGAAATTCAAATAACAGACTACCCACGAAGAAAGTCATGCCGAGGGGTTTTCGGACATGGGTTCGATTCCCATCATCTCCACCATAGAAAAGAGGTGTGCATATGCACACCTCTTTTCTATGGCGAAGATCTCACGAATCGAAGCCACTCCTATCCGAAGGATAGGAACAACTCGCGCCGCTGTGAAGAAAGGCAAAAAGTAAATGTTGCGCGAGTTTGGGTTCTGATTCCCAATCGCATTGCAATATGCTGCCGTTCTGTTGCGCTACTTTCTGTTTTTTTAAACGGAAAATCCTGTAAAATAGCATGAAAATCTGTAAAAAATAAGAAATTTTTCCTTGAAAAGGCCTTTCTCGTATGCTATACTGAAATCAGAAAGCGGGGTGTGAAAAAGTGGATCAGAAACAAAAGCGGTTGATTTTGCGGCTTGGATTTATGCTTCTTCGCTCTTTCTTGCTTTATTTGATTTTTGCGCTGTTTTCAATTGTTGCGGGTTTTACCATCCGACTTTATAATTATGATTCTCTCGGTCATTATACCTATCTACCCGATGAAGCGGTTTTCGGATTGATCGTATTCTTCTCCCTATTGTTCTATTATTCGCTCGTTCGTGTAAGTACCGTTTACAGCAACGGGCTTCGGGAGCAATTTCTTGCCATTTGGGATCGCAACAACCCGCCCGGATTTCTGCGCAGGGTAAAGTTTACTTTTTTGTCCTTGGAGTTTTGCTTTGACATTTGTACACATTCTTTACTCCTTTTGATTTTGCCGTATGAATTCGGCTTTGAAGCACTTGCCGCATTGCTGGGGGATTCCGGCAACAAAGGCCCGTTCTTTTTGATTCTGATTCCAACGCTTGCGTTTCTTTGTTTTACCGCAAGACTTTCGGCACTTTCGGCATGGAGCGCACAGTGGAGCAGGAAGAATCGGAAACCGGATTTTCGGAAATTTCCGTTTTGGAAACTGCCGGTAGCCATTCTCTTCATCTGGGCTTGTTTTATTGCTGTTTGCGTACTTTCCCCAATTGGTGTTCGCTCATTTTACGCGCTTTTTCAAATTTTGCAACTTGCAAATCCATGGGTATTGTTTCCGGTGCTTATCGGCGCAATTTTGCTTTGGTATTTTGTTCGGTTTGGAATTGCTATATGCAAGCGGCGCAGATTGCTTCGCCGTTTGCGCAAATTCTGCAAAGAAAACGGCTACGAATTGCTTAACGTAAAAAAATGTTTTCGCACGTTATTTTTTCCGTGTGTCGGCGCAAATTTTACACTAAAAAAAGACGGCGTTCAATATGACTGTCGATTGATTTCCAGTATGGGACGCCACTCTCCGTTGCTTTTTCGGGAGGAGGGAACGGTTACCTGTACGCACGTTCTTCGTCTGTTTTCTTTGAATTTATTTCACTACGATTTTACCTATGATTATCAATTTGAAGGAGAGGGAACGAAAATTCTGATTTTGCTTCCCGCGCCAATCGAGGTCTTTGTAAGCGGATATAATGTTACGCAGCTTGCTTCCTCGGGCAGCCGGATTGCCGATTGTACCATTTACGGAGGAACTGATTTTTTGAACGCATTGGAGCGGAATGTTGTAGGGCGTTGAAAGCGAGGGGAAGAAAATGATTGCACTTTGGATTTTTGCAATTCTTTTGGCACTTGTGTTTCTGAAAATCGCATTTTTGTTTTTTAAGCGAATCCGGCTCATTCATAAATTGAAAAAGCAAAGCGATGAAATACAATTCATGCGCAACCGCTTTCGTTCGATTTTCATTTTTGACGGAAAACCGGATCTGATCGTCAAAAAAGGGGATCGATCCTATTCCGTCTCTATCATCACAACGCCGTTTCAGCGCGTCCGGTATCATTTTTACAATCCGGAAAGAATGGATATTTATTTGGTCAATAAAGGTTATTTTCTGCTCCATTTCAAACTTGGCAGAATGGCTTCCATGGAGCGAACCTTCAAAATCAAGAAGTACAAGATCAAATTTGATTTTCAATCCGATCTTCCGCATTTCATGATTCCTAATCCCGCGCCGCCGCTTTTGACGAAAGTAGAAGGGACGAAAATTTCCGTACTTGGTAACGGCGATCAATTATTTGGAAATACGAAGATTTGCGGTTTGAAGTTCTTTTTGGAAAACGTTATTTCTAATACAAAAGAGGATGCTTAACGGCATCCTCTTTCTATTAAAACGCGGCATTTTTCTTAAAAAATATAGAAAATGGAGCATTATTTAATTTTCTCATTGGATAATTCCACCGCCGAAAACGGTATCACCATCGTAAAGAACCACCGATTGACCGGCAGTAATGGCGCGTTGCGGCTGATCAAAAACAACGTGCAGAGTGTTTTCGTCCGGCTGGCTGACGGTTGCCCATTCCTCCTTTTGGCGGTAGCGTACCTTTGCACAAAGGCGAATTTCGCCTTCAATTTTCGGCGCGGCGATCAGGTTGATCTCTTTTGCAAACAATTCTTTGGAGAAAAGGGAATCGTTATCACCCAAAACAACGGCATTTTGTTCGGGGTCGATTCTGCAAACGTAAAGCGGCTCGCTCCATGCAATCCCAAGCCCGCGGCGTTGCCCGAGCGTATAACGAATAATACCGTGGTGCTTTCCCAAAACGTTGCCGTTTAGATCTATAAAGTTGCCGCAGGGGTATTTCTTACCTGTGTAACGCTCTACAAAACCGGCGTAATCTCCGTCCGGGACGAAGCAAATATCCTGGCTGTCGTGTTTTTTAGCATTGACGAATCCGTTTTCTTCGGCAATTTGGCGCGTTTCGGTTTTGGAAAGCTCGTTCAGCGGGAAGATCGTGTGTGCCAACTGCTCCTGCGTGAGCGACCAAAGCACGTAACTTTGATCTTTGGAGAGGTCTTTCGCCTTTTTCAGCAAATATCTTCCGCTGTTTTGATCGTATTCAATTCCGGCGTAGTGCCCGGTTGCAATCTTTTCGCAACCCAATTCCACGGCGCGACGATAAAGCGCGTCAAATTTAAGGTAACGGTTGCAGTCAATGCATGGGTTCGGCGTTCTGCCGTTTTCATAATCGTTTACAAAGCGTTTGATCACGCATTCCTCGAAGCGGTCGGTAAAATTGAATACGTAATGGGGAATCCCCAGCCGCATGGCAACGGCCCGCGCGTCCTCCACATCATCCAGGGAGCAGCAGGAATGTTCTTTTTTCAGTCCGATCTCGTCATTTGAAAAAAGTTTCATGGTAACGCCGATGCAATCGTATCCGCGTTTTTTCATCAACAGGGCGGTAACGCTGGAATCCACGCCGCCGCTCATTGCTACCAATGCTTTTTCCATATCCTGCCTCCTTCTTTTTTTCTTATTATATCTTTTTTTTCAAATTTTGTCAATAGAAGAAAAGTGCGCTTTTACTTCAAATTTTACGGTACTTTTCGCAAAAAACGGATTTTTTTACTTGCAATTCTTTTAGTTGAGCGTTGTAAAAAAGCGCATACTAATTTTGCAATCTGAACGAAAGGATGAATAAAAAATGTGTAAAAAAATAAAATTCAAGCCCTTGCTTTCCTTGCTGTTTGCCGTTCTTTTCATGGTAACGGCGTTTCCGCTTTCCGCTTACGCGGCGGAAAAGGACGGGTATAACTGGTATTGTGTGCACGCAAAGGATCACAGCCGTCCTGCACTGGACCCCCGTCTTTCGTTTATTGAAAAATACAACGCCGTTTATCTTGATCCAAACGTGAGCGATGACAGCGCCGAAAAGGTGGTGTATCTGACTTTTGACGCTGGATACGAAAACGGCAACGTTACCAAAATTTTGGACGTTTTGAAAGAAGAGGACGTTCCCGGTACTTTTTTTATTTTGCAAAATCTGATCCGTAAGGAGCCGGCACTGGTAAAGCGAATGAAGGCAGAAGGGCATTTAATCGGTAACCATACGGCGCACCACCACGATATGAGCCGCGCAAATGACGAGGAATTAATGAAAGAAATCGGAGTATTGGAGCAAACGTATTCGGATTTGACCGGCGAAGAAATGCCGCGGTTTTACCGTCCGCCGGAAGGAAGATTCAGCGAAGCGAACCTGAAAACGCTGACCGAAAATGGGTACCAAACCGTTTTTTGGAGCTTTGCTTACCCGGATTGGGATAACAACCGCCAAATGTCGGCGCAAAAGGCCGAAAAAATCGTTTTGGAGAATCTTCACAACGGTGCAATTCTGTTGCTTCACCCCACCTCTGCTACCAACGCCGCAATTTTAAAAGACGTGATCCAAAAAATGAAGGAGCAGGGCTACCGCTTTGGAAGAATTGACGAGATCAAATTGCAAACAAAGCAAAATGAATCCGACCCGGCATAAAATACTCCGTTTGCAAAGTCGGATCAGCGCATTGATCTTTCTATGTTCTTTCCTGTTTTCCGCTTTCTGTCAGCCGATTGCCGCCGTTGACGCCTACCACTCGGTAGACACCGGACAAATGCGCGTTGCGCTGACGTTTGACGACGGTCCGCACCCGCGCCTGACGCCGAAAATTTTGGAAATTCTTGATCGGTACGGCATTCGCGCAACCTTTTTTATGATCGGAAAAAACGTTTGCGATTATCCCGAAACGGCGCGCATGGTAGCGGCGGCTGGACACGAGATCGGAAACCATACCGATTCGCACGTTCGCTTGTACGGCCTTGGAAGAGACCGGGCAGAAAGGGAACTGGACGGTTGCGCGCTGAAACTCCAAGCAGAATGTTCCTATACTCCCGTTTTGTTTCGCCCGCCGGAGGGCGCCGTAGATTCGGACGTTTTGGCGGCCGCGGCGCAGAAAGGGTATCGGGTGATTCTATGGAGCGTTGATACCCGGGATTGGGAGGTCAAAAACGCCGGTGTGATCGTCAATCGCGTGCTTTCCGCGGTCAAGCCGGGCGATATCATTTTAATGCACGATTTTATCGGTTATAACAGCAAAACGCCGGAAG
>JBGUNW010000173.1:0-2603 GCA_045117555.1 Eubacteriales bacterium | reverse complement strand
GTCTTGGTTTCGCTATAAAAACTGTAACCCGAAAAACTGGTCTGTACGTTGTAAGATGCCAGAAGGTTGTAGCCGACCAGGTAAGTGAGCAAAATGAACACCGAGAAAATGATACCGAGCCAGCGCTGTCCCAAAGCTGTCTGTATGTAGTAGGAGGGGCCGCCGTAGGAGTGTCCCGTCACCAGGTCTTCGCGCTTGTAGATTTGGGCGAGGGTCGATTCCACAAATGCCGATGCGCTGCCGATGATTGCAATCAGCCACATCCAGAAAACGGCACCGGGGCCACCCATGCAAATGGCCGACGACACGCCCACGATATTTCCTGTTCCCACGCGGGAAGCCGTAGAAACCATCAGGGCGCCAAAAGAAGAAATTCCGCTGCCTTGCACCGGTTTTTCGCCAAGCACTCGGAGCGTTTCGACAAAAAGACGGATTTGCGGGAACCCCATGCGAATCGACAGGTATAAGCCCGCCACCACCAAAAGGAGCGGCACGATAAAGGGCTGATAAAGAAAGTCGCTGAGTGTCGTAATGACATTATGAAGGGGTTCTAGCATGGTCATCTCCTTTTATAATTGACAAAATAATAAAATGGCCCACGTTTGTGGGCCAAGTATCAAGGAGAATGAACCTAGTGTGAGCAAGCCATAATCAGTAGAATTGCGAACACTATCGTGCCGAGGCAGCCGCTGCACATAATTTACCTTTTGTGGTTTCCGCGGCGGATGTAGTCGGCGTCCACGTTCTTTTTCCAGCTACGTTCGTTGATACGGTTATTGCGGATGTCGCTCATCAGGCAGCATTCCGCCATGTACATAGTTTTTATGCCTTCGCCGTCGTTTACGAAGTTTGCTGCGCGGCTTTCGTCAATACCGAAATTCCTGGCGGTTTCGATAGCGTCGATATTTGCACCGAGGAAAATGAACTCCCAGCCGTATTTTTCTTTCTGGCGTTGGATCATTTCCTTGACCCGTTCGGCGGTCTACTTGTGGCTTGAGTTTTCGTAGCCGTCGGTAGTGATGACGAAGATGGTCTTTTCGGGGCGGTCTTCATCGCGGGCGTACTTGTGTACGTTTCCGATATGGTGAATGGCCCCGCCGATGGCGTCAAGGAGGGCGGTACCGCCGCGGGCATAGTATTCTTTGTCGGTCAGGGGCTCGATGCGTGCAAGCGGAACCCTATCATGGAGTACTTCCATTTCAGTGTCGAAGAGAACGGTGGAGACGTATGCCTCGCCAGTTTCCTGCTTCTGCTTTTCGATGGTGCTGTTGAAGCCCCCGATGGTGTCCTTTTCGAGCCCGCTCATGGATCCGCTGCGGTCGAGGATGAATACGATTTCGGTGAGTCCTTGTTTCATGATTGCCTCCGTGCCGCTATTTTTGCGGCTTAGGTGATGGTCGCTAGCTTGGCGCGTTCGCGTCTTTGCGTTTGCAACCGGTGAACGGAAACAATTATAGAAGCGGTAAAAGGGAAAATGGTCGCCTGGCAGGCGACATTTTAAAAGGGCCAATTTTGGCGTTTTTGGGGCGTTTATGCGCCGAGGGACGGTTGCCCGAACTTGAAAAGCATACTATTGATTTCCCAGATGTCGTACTTTTCGCGTTCGATGAAGAATTTGACAATCAGGTCGCCCGTATTGGAGGGCGAAAGTGCAAATCCTGCGCGGGCAATCAGGTCTGCCGTTTCGTCGAGGTTCAGGCGCAGCGCAATGGCGAGTGCGAGTGCAGTCTTCTTGGTGGGCTTGTAATCCACGTTGCTGCGGATCTTAGAAAAGTGCTTGCGGTCAAGATTCGCCTTCTTGTAGACATCGACATCGTCCAGGTTCTTTTCATGAATCAAGTGGAAAAGCTTGTTGCAGAAAGTTTCGCCCGGTTTCGCAAGAATGTCGTCAAGGGATTCGGCGCATAGACATTTTGCCTTGTCACACAGTTTGTCTATGCTTTCTTCGATATCGAGCTTAATGCAATCCCTTTCGCTGTTGAGATTGCTCCAGCTGTCGTTCCTGTTTTCATCCCATCGCTGCCTTACATAATCGTGGACGTCGTCATATTTGTCCTGTACGTAATTGTCGTCGATGTAGGCGTGAATGTCACTGTACAGGTCTTCGGAAACTTTGAATGCTTTTCGGTCAAAAACGACCAGCTGCACGTCCATCTCGTTTGATTGCAAAAATGTGCCGATGGCCTTTAACGCAATCTTCAGCGCACTGTCCTTGGGAAACTTGAACACGCCGCTTGAAATCAGCGGAAATGCGATCGATTCGCAGCCGAGTTCCTTCGCCTTTTTGAGTGCGCCCGTGTAGCAGCTTTCAAGCGCAAGCGTTTCGCCGGAAGCGCCGCCGTTCCACTTGGGTCCGACGGTGTGGATGATGTATTTTGCCTTCAAAGCGAATGCGGGGGTCACCGCGACTTCGGCGACCTTTAGTGTCCCGACTTTTTCACGTGCTGCAAGCAGTTCCGTGTGGCCGGCCGCCTGGTAAATATGGTATTCCGCGCCACCTCCGCAAATGGGGTTCTTGTTTGCGGAATTCACGATGGCGTCGGCCCTGACTTTGGTGATGTCGTTGCGTACAATTTTTAAAGGCATAGTAACAGTCCGATTTG
>JBGUNW010000172.1:0-20182 GCA_045117555.1 Eubacteriales bacterium | reverse complement strand
CACAGGCGGGCATAGGAATACTTGTATTCCGAAACCTGATTTTCGCAGTAGAACCCGACAAACCCGTTTCTGCCGCGCACCTTTTTGTAAAACCACTTTTGCAGCGCGGGAAAATACAAAAGTTTTTGAAGCCGCGTCCCCTGCCGGATGATCTTCCGTTCGGCCGCCGTCAGCTTGCAAAACGCGGCGCGTGCCCGTTCGGGCGCTTGCGAAATTGCCTCGGCCGCCGCCTTGCCGCTTGCCAGGGCAAAATACAGGCCCTCCCCGGTGATCGGGTCCGCAAATCCGCTCGCGTCGCCGATCAAAAGGACGTTGTCGGCTCCGCCGGTTTGTTTTTTCGCGGTTCCGTACGGCAAAAACGCTCCCTTTGGCGGAAATTCGGCGGGATTTTCCAATCCGAGCGAGGAAAGAAATTCGTTCATCCGCTCGCCGTAGGCAATTTCCTTTTGGTAAACGCCGCCTATGCCCACGCAAAAATCGTTGCCCGAGGGAAACACCCAGGCGTACCCCTTGGGAATTACGCCGAAACGACCCTGCACGGCGTTATCTTGCCGCGGCAGTTTTTCCTTCGGCACGTGCGTTTCCACGCAAAAACCGAGCGTGGGGGCCGGGTAGCCGAGCATTCTGCGTGTATCGCTCAACGCGCCGTCGGCAACCGCCAGGTGGCAAAACTTCACCGTGTCGCCGTTTGAAAGCGTCAGCTTGTTTGCCGAAAGATCGATCGTTTCGCAGGTGGTGTTTTCCAAAAGCGTGCCGCCGCGGCGCTGATACTGCCGCGCCAAAAAGGTATCAAACACTTCCCTTCTTGTAAAGCGGAAGGGCGTGGTCAGATCCGAGTGCGTCAACAGTTCGGAACCGTTATACAATTCAAATGTCCGGCTCTCGTCGCAAAAAACGGATTCCAGTTCTTCGGCGGAAAAGTCCAGCTCCTCTGTCAACAGCCGCAAGGTTTTTCGGGTCACCAATCCCGCGCAAAGTTTTTTTCGCGGGAATTGCTTTTTTTCAACCACCAAATTCGATATACCTTTTTTTTGCAGCAGGATCGCACAGCTGACGCCGGCAGGCCCGCCGCCGATAATGACCGTATCCACAGCATATCCCATTTTCCAGATCCCCCGATTTTTCACCTTTTCTATCTTTATTGTACCAGTTTTTTTGCCTTTTTGCAAGTAAAAAAATAAAAGAGGCCTTTAAATTCGCCTCTTTTATTTTGCCGCCGTGCCGTAAGGGTCGTTAGTCAGCCCGGCAAGAAAATCCAATGATACGTGGTAGAGCTTTGCCAAAGCAATGGCAATATCAAACGGGATTTCGCGTTGACCTGATTCATAACGCCGATAAGTGGTTTTATACAATCCTATCAATTCGGCAGCGCGTTCTTGCGATAAATCGTGATCCTCACGCAAATCACGGATTCTCGTATATTTCAATTTCATCACCTCTAGTTTATTCTACCCATATAACACCATTTGGTGTTGACATCAGACACCAATCGGTGTATAATAGAGAAAAAATCTTATGGATGAGGTGGCAAAAAATGGAAGAAAAAAAGACCGCCGACTGGAAAAAATCGGCGCCGGTTTTTGACCTTTCCGACCCTTGGAAAGATATGGAGCAAATTATGAGGATGGATGACTGGAAAAACGCCAACGAAAAACTGGCCGCTTTTTCGGCGCAGAATACCGAGGCGCTGATAGAGGCCTTTCGGGCGGGATTTGGGGCCGGTGTTCATTTTGCGCAGGATACATTTGAAAAAGAGCGTCATCACTGACGCTCTTTTTTGATTTCCTTTTTTCTTATTGCGGGATGAGAACTTGATCCAGCAAATCTTGGGTATATCCCGCAAGAACGCCGAGCGCGGCGGTGTTCGCGTAGAACAAGGCGTTCGCCCGCGTGGGATCGGAGTAAACTTCGCCGTTTTCATCCAAAATCAAATTCCCGTTGGCGTCGCGTTCCAAAACCTCTACCGAGAGCAGGCATTTTCTGCCGCTGGGCTCGTACCCGTAAAACCGCAGGACGATATCGCGGCGGTTGTTTGCCGACCAATAACGGTTGTATTCTCCGGCATAGTCCTCCAAATGGTAGCGGATTTTGGCAATGCACTTGTCGTCGGCGGTGTCGGCGGCAAGAAACTCCGCCACCGTCATGCCGGTTCCGGCCTTGAACTGCGCGGGGTCAACGTCCCCCTCGATTTCGGCAAGGAAGAGCTTATACATGAGCCGCTTGAAGTTTTGCGCGCCGGTATAGTCCAGCGCCTCCTGCCCGCCGGTATCGGTGGGAACAACGGTATGCACTTCGTAATCCAGCTTGTGGTCGGGGCTGTCGTACTGCGGGCAGGTCACTTCCAGATTTTGGGAGGAAATGCCGTTCGTTTGGTCGGTCTTGCTGTTATCCAGGCAGAAATCGTACTGCTTTTCGTCGAAGGTCAGGTGCAATTCGCGGATAAAGGAAACGTCGGTGGAGAAATAGTAGGGGCTGTACCACCGGCTTTGCTCCCATTCGATAAAGCTGAAATAGTAGGGGTCGGCCGCAACGATCATGTCGTAGCCCCACTCGAACAGCGAGGGGTCTTCGGTTTCGGCGGGCGGGGGCGAATAAATATAGCAAACCTCTTTCCCCAACGCCTCGTCGTACCGCTTTTGGCTGATGAAAAGCGCATTTCGCACGAAAGGCCCGGAGCCGGAGCCGCTCGCGCCAATGTCAAAATCAAAGGTCAGATATTGGAAATTTTCGGTCAGCCCGTAGGCGGCAAGGTCCTCGTAATCGGGCATGAATTTTTTGCAGGCAAGGTATTCCACCCGGTAAAACCGCGAAAGAAGCTCGGTGATCTCCCAATCGTTAACGGAATACCCGGCAAGCAGCTCGAACTGCTCGGGAATGACGTACGGGGCAATTTGGTAAAGCGTGTACTCGCGCAAGGAAAGGTCGCGGTAGCTGAACGCCGTTACCGCCTGCGAATCGGCCTGCCCGGCCTCTTCGTTATAGCTTCCCACCTTCCAGAGGAAGAAGTTTTGCACCATGGGATAGGTGGTTTCCCCCAAGGGATAGAACGCCCCGGGCGTTACCAGCGATTCCACCGGCGAAAGCGCGGCGGCAATGCCGGTATCAATGATATACACGGCGTTTTTATCGGCGCGCTTGACGTAATAACCTGCGCCGTTCACGGTCAGATCGCCCACCAGCACGGTATAGCTCGACCCGCCGCTTTGCGTTACCGTGTAGACCGCGGGGGCGTTCTCTCCGGCCGGATCCAGCCCGTAGGCGGCGTAGTTGACGCTTCCGTCCGCCCTTTGCGGCGCCGACGGTGCCGAAAGGTCCAGCTTTTGCAGGGTGACGGTATAGCCGCAGTTGACGGCAAGGTTGACGTATGCCTGCCGATCTACGCCGATCGCGCCGGGCACCCATTCTTCCCCGTTCCAAACCGAAAGAACGGTGGAACCGTCCTTCTTTTCCACGCGGAATTTGCCGGTTTGGTTTTCCACTTGCAGGGAGGCCATATCGCTCTCGGCAATGCGCGGGAACATGAGCAGCCGGGTGTTGGCGGCGCTGCCGCCGCGCGCTTCGTCGTCCTCGGTATCCACGGCGGCGTAAAGCGCGTACTCGCCGGTGGAGGTGTTGATACGGTACTGGTTGCCGCCCACCTCGGTATCGTAAACCACGAAGGACTCTCCGTTTGCCTCGTAGTTGTTAAAGCCGTCGTCGGGTGCGGCCTGCATTTTTTTGCCCTGCTTGTTGTAAAGCGCGTAAAGCCCGGTGGAGGGATCCCGCTTTACGGTATATTTCACCGTTTGCCAAACGCCGGTTTCATCCAAATAGGTATCTTTGAGCGTAAACCGCTGAACAAGGCCGGAAACAATGACCTGCGCAACGATCAGCGCCGCCAGAGTTGCGGCAAGCGCGATCACGGCGGCGGTTTGCCGGCGCAATCCCGTTTTTTTCTTTTGCGATTCGTTCACGATGGGGGGATTCCTCCTTTCCTTGATTTACCGTGCGCGGCGGCGACGGACGAGCACGAAAACGCCAAGCCCCGTGGCAGCCGCCGCGGGAATGATTGCCAGAACCGCCGCCCAGGCGCGGTTGCCGCTTTCGCTGTAATAATTGCTTCCCATTCCGCTTTGGTGCAGCCATTCGGGCGCAAAGCCGACCGCGCGGGTATCGCGCGACATTCCGCGCATGATCTCCAAAAGCAGATCGGTATTTCCGTAGGCGCTCGACCGGAGCAGATCGTCGGCGGTGAAATCGGTGGAGCCGAACACGCAAACTTTGGAGTTGCGCTCCGCCGTAAGCCCCAGGTTGCCCTCTTTTTGCGAATCGTACCGAATGGTCAGCGTGGCAATGGTGTAGCCGCCGCGCGCGTCGGTCACGCCCGGCAGGACCTCGCCGTCCTGCCCGACGACCTCGGCATAGGTCATGCGGTCGGCGCCGGCGGAACGGAAAATTTTATAAACGGCGCGGTATTCGTCGTTTTTTGCGTATTTTCCGAACTCGTAACGCCCGGCGGTATCGGTAGCGAGCGAAATTTCCAAATCGTAGGTGGGCGAAAACTCCAACGGCATGGCGTTCGGGAACACCACCTTGGGGGAGGCGCCGAGCGAACGCATATTCTTGGTGATCGAGGCCCCGGAGCCGGCGGTTTCATAGGCGGCGAGAATGGCTTTGCCGGCTTCGCCGTCCACCGAATCCATGGGGGAAACCACGCGGTAGCTGCCCAACACTTCCATGCCGTTTTCGGGGTTGCGGCAGCGCGCAAACCGAATGCCCCACTCCTCCAAAAAGGTTTCCAGGTTTGGCAGGGTCGGCGTTTGCGGATCGGCAAACAGGAACAGCGAATTGGCGTTTCGCAAATAGGCGTCCAGCTTTCCGAGCTCGCCGCCTTCGCCCGAAAGATAATTGCCGGAAGTAAAATCACTCTGCGGGTCAAAAATCAGAATCATGCGGCATTCTTCGGGGATCTCCTGGGCGGCAAGATCCAGATATTGCACCCGGTAACCCGCGCCTTTGATAACTTCCAGCAGGGCGGCGTGCGCGCTTTCGTCGGCCAGCGGCTCCCCATGGTTGACGGAAACGCCGCAAATCGGCGTTTCCACCCGTGTGATGGCGCGAATGGCTTTTACAAAGGTCTTTTCCCCATTGTATGCCCAGGGTTCGTCCGCGCCCTCGGAGTAGGTATAAAAGCTCTCCGCGCTCAAAACGCGAAATTCCGAGCCGCTCGATACGATCACGTCGGTTTGATAAATGCCGGAATAGGAGTTGACGCGGTAAGCGTCCACCGACGAGGGGTTAGACCAAACGTCGGTCGTTTTCAGCTCGATAAACGAAGAAAACTTTTTGGCAAGCGAGCGCGCGGTGTAATAGATATACCGCGTATGCTCGTTTTGCAAAAGCAGGTCGGCGTCGGCGCAGAACAGAATGGTCACTTTGGCGTTCTCTCCGCCTTCGGCCTTGCGGATCTCGGCGGCCTCGGCAACCGTTTGCTTCATCAAAGCAACGGTTTCGCCGTTGAGGCGGTACATGGATTCGTTCGTCAGATCCCAGAACAATAGCCGACCGCCGAACAGCGCCGAAGCGCCGACATTCAGAAGAATGACCGCGGCAAGCACCGCCGCCGTTACGGCAAACGCCAAAGCGCCGCGTTTGGAACTTTTCGGAAAGCGCATTTTCCGCGATCCCCCTTTCACTTGATTTTAACGGTATTTGCGCCGCAGCAGCACCGGCACGGCAATTGCCGCAACCAAAACCGCCGGCGTTAAGATCAGCGCCAGCGTCCAGCCGATGCGTGCGCCGCGGGAAAGACCGTGCATGACCGACGAGGGAAAAGCAACGGCAGAAACGCCTTGGGCGTTGGAAAGCCCGCTCATTTTCCCGGCCAGGCGCAAAAGGACGTTGGTGTTTCCGTAGGCGGCCGGCTGCATCCATTCGGCGGTTGCGAAATCGACCGAAAAGACGACCGCAACGCGCGAAACACCGCCCGGCTGCGTTTGCTCGGCATACGCGATCAGGCCGACCGGGTCAGCGTCCACCGCCTTGCCGTTGGCCCAGGCAACCGCGCCCGCGCCGCTCTCGTAAACCGAAACGACCTGCCGGTCGCCCTTCCGATAGGCGCCGGTTTCGTCCGGGAGAAAGCCGGAAGCCACGCGGAACCCGCTCGCGTTCCGAAAAACGGGCGCGTGGGCAATGCCGCGCGTCAGCTCACCCGCAAGTCCCCGCTCGCCCGCTTTGCCCAAAACGGTATAGCCGTCCGAGGTGAGCGAACCCATATCATCCCGGATCATATAGCGGTAGTCGGTCTCGCCGTCGGCGGCGTAGCAGGGCGCAACGCCCCACTCCGAAAGATATGCGTCCAGGTTGGGCAAAACCGGCGTGCGGTTTTCCAGAAAGACGAGGAGCGAATGCCCCGGGATCGAGAGAAATTCATCCAGAATTTCCTTTTCGGAAACGGAGGAAACGCCGTTTTTGGCGACAAGATCGTTGTTGGGATTGAAGCAAACGATCAGACTGCATTCGGCCGGAATAACCGATTTGGTCAGGTCGATATAGTCCAAACGGTATCCTGCGTCGTCCAACAGATACAGGATTTCGTAATCGTAGTACGCCTCGCCGTGGTTATTGGTCAGGCAGGCGACCGGATTTTCGGGCGCGACGGCGCGCAGAATGGCCGAGGTCAGCTTTTTCTCGCCGGCGTAGGCCGTTGGCGCGGAAGCGCCGCTTTCAAATTGGAAAAATTCGTTGATCGAATAGGCGCGGTGATAGTTGCCTGCGGTAACGACCACGCTGTTTTTTTGCAGAGTGACGGCGCGCTCGGTCTCCTCGCCGGTTTCGGGATCGATCACGGTAGAGGTCAAAAAATCCGAAACACTTTCGGGGTCTAACAGAATATCGTGATACACCAGCTCCAAACGCTCTTCTCGCGCGGAAAAATCCTTTGCCGTGGCGTAAAGATAGGAAACGAGCGATCCGCGTTCCAGATTCTCCGGCAGATCGCAAAAGTGGATCTGCACGGTGGCGCCCGGCGCGGCGTCCAGCGCCGTTTTGACCAGGGCGGCCGACTTTTCGCCCACCGGGAAGGTTTGCACCGGGTGCAGATCGATCGCCCAGCCGTATCTTGCCGCCAGCGTTCCCACCAGCGTGTTGGCCAGCAGAATGCAGATCAGCACCAGAACGGTCAGCAAAATCGAAACCCCGCCGTATTTTGACCTTCGGTTTTTGAAGAACTGCTTATTCATCTTGCGGCGTCCTTCCCTTTCAGTTCCAGCGGCGTTTTTCGTAAACGCGAACGGTGAAAAACAGGAAAACGAAAGCAAGGGAGAGATAGTAGAAAATTGCGGCAAAATCAAAAATGCCGTTGGTAAAGTTTGCAAACCGCCCCAGCACCGAAACCCAGTTGAGCACGTTGCGGATCCACGCAAAGCGGATCCAGGGCTGGCCGTTCGCGTCGGTGATCTGCGTCAACAGGCCGATCAGCGTCATCGCGCCGATCACCCCAATGGAAATTACGGCCGCGGAAAGCTGATTTTCGGTCAGCGATGAAATGAACGTTCCAACGGCAATGAGCGCCGCGCCCACCAAAAGCAGGGCGACCACGCCGCCGATGATCTCGCCCGGCACGGGGCCGACGATGGAGCGGAGTGATTCTGTCTCGTCCGCGCGCTCGGCCGCGGCAATGAAGGAAAGCGGAACGAAATTGAGGCAGGAACCCAGCACGCCCGCGGCGTAAACGGTGAACGCCGCCAGATATTTGCCCAGCACCATGCCGGTCAGCGTGACCGGCGCCGTTAAGAGCAGCTGCTCGGTGCGCGTCTTCTTCTCCTCGGCAAACAGGCGCATGGTCAAAAGCGGGACAAGCACCGTAAGCGCGGCCACCAGAGCGGTAAAATATCCCGCCGTGCTGTACGTGGCGCCGCTCAACACGGTAAAGTAGAACAGCACCGCCGTTGCCACCCAAAAAACGCCCAGATAGATATAGCCGATGGGGTTGATGAAATAGGAACGCAGTTCCTTGCGGTAAATGGCTCTCATTGCGGTTTCCTTTCTTTAATCTTCTTCGGTCTTGTCGGCGGCCGCTTCCTTCCGGCGGCGGTCGGCCTCCTCATAAAGCGAGGCGCCGAGCGTTTCCTCGGCGGTCGCCTTCCCCTCCCGGCGGGTCCTGCGCGCGCTTCTTGGCGCGCGTTTGGAGATCTCCTGATCCGAGGAGTTGACCACCGAGAGAAAAATATCCTCCAAATTCACGCCCGTGGATTCCAACCCCACCAGCGCCCAGCCGCGCTCGGAGAGCAGATAGAACAGCTTTTTGCGAATATCCAGACCCTCGGCGGTTTCCACGGCGTAAACCGACGCGTCGCCGTCCCGCTCGGGGAGCGCCTCGGCGCGGGCAACGCCGGGCATATTTTGAAGCGCCTGCAAAACGAGTGCCTGCGGACCGCAGATCTTTGCCCGGAAGCGGCGGCTGCCCGAAACGGCGGCGGCAATGCGCTCGGTCTTTTCGTCGGCAACGATGCGCCCCTTGTTGATGATGACGATGCGATCGCAAACCGCCTGTACCTCGGAGAGCAGATGCGTGGAAAGAATGACCGTGTGCGCCCGACCCAACCCGCGGATCAGGTTGCGCACCTCGATGATCTGTTTGGGGTCAAGCCCCACCGTCGGCTCGTCGAAGATCATCACCTTCGGGTCGCCCACCATGGCCTGGGCAATGCCCACGCGCTGGCGGTATCCCTTGGAAAGATGACGGATCAGCCGCCCCGCAACGTCGCCCAGGCGGACGGTGTCGCAAATCCCGCGCAAATGTTTTTCGCGGTCCATGCGGCAACCTTTCAGGTCGTAGCAAAAATTCAAATATTCCCAAACGGTCATATCCGGGTAGAGCGGCGGCTGTTCGGGCAGGTACCCGATCTTCTTTTTCGCGTTCAGCGGATCGTTCAGAATATCCACGCCGTCGATCATCGCCTTGCCCGAAGTAGAGGAAAGACAACCGGTTAAAATATTCATTGCCGTGCTTTTACCGGCGCCGTTCGGGCCGAGAAGACCGACGATTTCGCCGGCTTCTACGGTAAAGCTGACGTCGTCCAGCGCGCAGACGGAACCGTAATTTTTGACCAAATGCTCGATCCGAATCATGTTGTTCTTCCTCTTCCTCCGAATTTTCGCGCCGCGGCGCGAATCCTTTTTTCATTTTGCCCGTTTTTCGCCCGTTGTTTTCGGCCGGAATCCAAAAAACGGGATTTGTCCTTTTATAAATTCATATTATATCACCTAAATATGAACAGAGCGTGAATGCGGCTTCCTTTTTGCGAAAAAAGCGGTTGGCTTGTATAAATCAGCCCGGAACGGCAAAAAATGAGATCGGAGACAAAAATCCTTTGCTATCCGAAATTTTTTCATACCGAAAAGGAGCAACTATTATGCCGAAAACCAATCAACAATCCCCGAAAAAGGATGGGCAGGAATCCAAGTTTATGGAAAAGCTGCGCTCTATGCGGGTCAACCGCGTGGTCTTTTTGACCGTTATCATCATTCTGGTAACGCTCTCGATCGTTCTGATGATCACCGCCGTGACCAACCGCGCGCGCCGGCAGGCGGCGCAGGACGTGCTCAACCCGGTTGACGAAACGCCCTCCGGCGATACCGGCAAAAACGAGCCCGGAAAAACCGATACCAACACCGGGAACACCGAGCCCGATCCCAAAACCGATCCCGAACCGCCGAAACCCACCGTTCCCACCCTTTCGCTGCCGGTAGATAACGGCACGCTCCTGCAAGCGCACAGCGTTGACGTTCAGGTCTTTTCGCGCACCATGCAGGACTATCGCGTGCACACCGGCATTGACCTTGCCACCGAGGCGGGCGCGCCGGTTCTTGCCGCCGCCGACGGAACGATCGCCCGCGTTTGGGACGACCCCATGATGGGCAAGTGCGTTGCGATCGCGCACGCCGCAAACGCGCAAACCGTTTATAAAAATCTTGCCGCCGAGCTGCCGGAGGGCATTGTAAAGGGGGCTTCCGTCCTGCGGGGTCAACGCATTGGCACCGTTGGTGAGAGCGCGCTGGCCGAGGTTGCCGAGGAGCCGCATTTGCACCTGGAAATGACGGTGAACGGAGAAATGATCGACCCCTTGGAGTATTTCCCCGCCGCGGTGATCTCCTCCATTTCCACCGACACGACCTTTGAGGACGCAAACACCGAAAAATAAAGCCCACCCGAAAAAGCAAGCGGATTTTGCATTCAAAATCCGCTTGCCTTTTTTGCGTTTTTTTGTATAAATTAACCTTGAAAAGGGGCTTGCAAAAAAAAGAAAAAAATGTTATAATTGGAACATCTTGTTCGTTCGTCTGCGTATGGGAGGAATTTTCTATGGTGACGCAAAACAAAAAGAGGATTGAAACGCTGGTCGGCACCGCGGTCCTTACGGCTTTGGTGGTTGTGTTGCAGGTGTTTGCCTCCGGCGTAAAAATCGGGCCGGTTTCCTTTACCTTTTCGCTGGTTCCCATCGTTTTGGGCGCCATTCTTTACGGGCCGCTCTCCGGCGCGTTTCTGGGCGGCGTTTTCGGCCTGGTGGTCACCATTGCGACCGTGACCGGAGCCGACGTTGGCGCTTATATGATGTTTGAAAAACTGCCGGTGCTCACCGTGGTGCTCTGCATGGTCAAGGGCATTGCCGCGGGATTGGTTGCGGGGCTGGTTTCCCGCGCGTTCGCCAAGCGCGGACATCCCCTGCCCGGTTTGTTTCTGGCCGCGGTGGCCTGCCCGGTTGTAAACACCGGCATTTTCTGCGTGGCGCTTTTGACCTGCTACCGCGACGTTGCAACGATCTGGATGGGCAGTACCACCTATTCCAACCTGTTCGTTTACACTCTGCTCGGCATTGTGGGCGTTAACTTTTTGGTGGAACTTGCCACAAACGTGATCCTTGCGCCCGGCATTGAGCGCGTGATCTACGCCGTTCGCAAACGGCATTGACCAATAAACGGCCGCTTTCGCAAAAGCGGTCGTTTTTGCCGTTTTTATTCTGTCGGAAAGGAGTTGCAGCACGATTGCATGAATGAAGAAAAACAAAAAAGAAGCACGGTAAACATGACCGAAGGCCCCTTGTTCGTCAAGATCCTTCTGTTTACGCTGCCGGTTATGGTCACCAATCTGCTGCAAACCTTTTACAGCGCCGCGGACATGATGGTGGTCAGTCTTTCCAGCGAGGAAAACGCTGTCGGCGCGATCGGAACCACAGGCGCTATGATCAACCTCATCCTCAATATTTTCATGGGGCTTTCCATCGGCGCAAACGTCATTGTTGCGCGCCGCATCGGCGCCAGCGACCGGGAGGGCGTTTCCCGCGCCGTTCACACCTCGCTGATCGCGGGGCTGGCGCTGGGTGTTCTCGGCGTTGGCGTGGGGATGCCGGCGGCGCGGCCGCTGCTTTCTCTGATGGGGGCGCGCGACGATCTTTTGGACCTTGCCGTGCTTTACACGCGCATTTATTTTATTGGTCTTCCCTTTATTTCGCTGACAAATTTTCTCATCTCGATCTTCCGCGCGAAGGGCGATACCCGAACGCCTTTCCGCATTCTGACGATCTCGGGGCTTTTCAACGTTGGGGCCAACCTGTTCTTTGTTTCGGTGGTCGGGCTTTCGGTGGAGGGCGTTGCGCTGGCAACCGCTTTTTCCAATCTGCTTTCGGCCGCGTTTCTCCTTTGGCGGCTCTCGGTAAGCCGCGACGATTGCCGCTTCTCCTTCCGCCTTTTGCGGTTTGATCCCGGCGCTTTCCGGGAGATGACTCTGGTGGGCCTTCCCGCCAGCTTGCAGGGCGTGCTGTTCTCCATTTCCAACATGACCATACAATCCTCCATTCTGCAAGTCAACAACACCGTAGTGCCGGCGGGCGAGAACTTTCAGCCCATTGTCAGCGGCAACGCCGCCGCGGGAAATTTGGAAGGATTTGCCTACACCGCCACCAACTCGGTTTACCAAGCGGCAATCACCTTTACCGGGCAAAACGCCGGCGCGCGGAAATACCGCCGCATTTGGCGGGTGATGGGCTGCTGCTACCTGTTGACCTGTTTGACCGGGCTTTTGTTCGGCGTTGGGTTTTATCTTTTGCGGCAGCCGCTCCTCTCGCTTTACGGCGTTTTGCCGGGCGCCGAGGGGTCGCTTTCGCAGTTGG
The DNA here is from genome assembly GCA_045117555.1 of Eubacteriales bacterium. GTDB lineage: Bacteria > Bacillota > Clostridia > Oscillospirales > CAG-272 > UMGS1865. The sequence continues at coordinate 8,033 of JBGUNW010000172.1, read as the reverse complement.
AGTTTTACACCGCCTACCTTCGTATGCTTTACATGATGCCCCTGTATTTTCTGCTCGGCGCCATGGAGGTGGGATCGGGCATTTTGCGCGGGCTTGGAAAATCCTTCGTTTCCACCGCCGTTTCACTGGTTGGCATTTGCCTGTTCCGCATTGTTTGGATCCTGACGGTCTTCCGCGCGACGGGAACGCTGGAAATGATTTACATTTCCTACCCGATCTCCTGGATTATAACCGCCCTGGTGCATTTCTCCTGCGCGGCGCTCGTTTTACGAAAACGGCAAAAGGAACAAAAAGAGAAATTGCCCGAAACGGAAGAATCCATACGGGAAACGGCCGCGCCGTAACATAAAAGTGCCTGAAAAAAACCGCGTTTTACAACGCGGTTTTTTTATTTCCATTTGGGCTTCTTTTTGAGGATCTGATAGAGCGAAAAATAGGTTTCGTGGCGGGAAGGGGCGATTTTCCCGTCCTTGACCGCCTTGACAATCCCGCATTCTTCCTCTTTGGTGTGGGTACAATCGGTATAGCGGCATTTGCCGAGATAGGGGGCAAATTCGGGAAAGGTGTGCGGCAGGTCGTCCAGCTCGAAAAAGTCGAACTGCTCAAAATCCAGCATGGTAAAACCGGGCGTATCGGCGATGTAACCGCAGTTGGGAGCTTCGGAAAGCGGATGGATCACAATTTGGCGCGTGGTGTTTTTGCCGCGCGCAATGCGGCGGCTGATATCGCCCGTTTGGAAGGAAACGCCGGGGAACAGCTTGCAAAGCAGGGTGGATTTGCCAACGCCCGAAGCCCCGGCGAACGCCGCCAGCTTGCCGGGAAGATTTTGCGCGATCCATTCCGAGAGAGCGGCGATCCCCTCGCCGGTTTTTCCCACCGTTAAAAAGGTCAAAAATCCCGCGCCGCGGTAAACGGCTTCAATCTCCTTCGCCTTTTCGGGCGCAAGGTCGCATTTGTTGACCACAACCACCGGCAAAATTCCGTTGTAAACGGCAATGCACAGCAATTTATCCAGCGTTCCGGGGTCGGGGGCGGGAGAGGCCGCCGCGACCGTGGCGAACAGAACGTCCAGATTTGCCATGGGCGGGCGGATGAGCGAGGAACGCCGGGGCAGAATTTTGGAAATGACAACGCCCGCGCCGTCCTCGACGGCTTCTATCTTCCCGTTTTGAACGGTAAAGGAGCGTTCGTCGTAGGTAACCTCCACAAAGTCCCCCACGAGGAGCCCGTCGCCGCGCCGCAAATTGCCGCGCCCGCGCGCCGTGACCGTCATGCCGTCAAGCGGCTGATCTTCGTGCGGCTTCGGCACCGCTTCGGCGCACGGCGGCAACAGCCGCACGCGGTAAAGCCCGCCCACGCCCCAAATCACGTATCCGTATCCCTTGGGCATTCCGGTTCTCCTTTCTTTCAGTCTTCATATTCAACCCCGCCGGGCGAGAGATACAGGCGCACGGCCGCGCCCGATTGCAAAACGCTGCCCGCGGCGGGGGACATTGCCGTAACCTCGCCGGCGGCGGTGGTCGACGCGGCGGAAGGGTCGGGCGCGGTGGTTACCACCAGCCCCATGCGGCGCAGTTCGGCCGCCGCAACGCCGCCGTTTTGCCCCACAAGATCGGGCAGTGTCACCTGCTCCGGTCCCATGCTGACCACCACGCGCACCTTGCAGCGCGCCCGATCTTCGCCCACCTTGCGGATCGACCCCGCCGGCGGCTCCTGCGAAAGAATGGTACCCGCGGGGCTGTTGTCGTAGCGGTACTCGGCGGTAAACTCAAAAGTTTCGTCCGCGGCCGCCGACCGTTCGCTCACGCCGCAAAAATCCGGCACGGTCACGCGTTTACCGCGCGGCAAAGCAATGCCGAACAGCGAATCCAACACCACAAAACAGGCGGCAAAAAACAGCAAATTGGCAAATAAAACCTTTTTCCACATAGCGGTATCTCCGTTTTTTTGAGTGATGTAAAACGGGGATTTGAACCGCTGATGAAACCCTTTACAAATATAAAAATATTTCTCTAATATAAGAATATTTCTCTGAATTATTTATTCGGCTCCGGCACTGCCGGCGGCTCCGGCACTGTCGGCGGCACTGTCGGCGGCACTGTCAGCGGCACTGTCGGCGGCGGCACTGTCGGCGGCAGCACGGCGCAACTGCCCGCAGGAGGCGTTGATGTCGGCTCCCAGCGTGCGGCGAACGGTGGCGCGAATGCCTTTTGCCTCCAAAACCGACGCGAATTTGCGAACGGCCGCGCGGTCGCTCTTGCGAAATCCGGTTTCGGCAACCTCGTTGACCGGGATGAGATTGACGTGAATGGGCATACTCTCTTTGCGGTCGCGCAGATGCGAATTGAGGACCTGCGCCAATTTTTCGGCATCCTTGGGCGAATCGTTTTTGCCGGAGATCAGCGTGTACTCAAAAGAAATTCTGCGCCCGGTAGCGCGAAAATATGCACGGCAGGCCGAAAGCAGCGCGTCAACGCCCCAGCGTTTGTTGACCGGCATGATGGACGAGCGCGTTTCATCGTCCGGCGCGTGGAGCGAGATGGAAAGCGTAATGGGCAAATTTTCCTTTTGCAGTTTTTCAATGCCGTCCACCAATCCGCAGGTGGAAAGCGAAATGTGGCGGTAGCCGATATTCAGCCCCGATGGGTGATTGACGAGGCGCAAAAAGCGAACCACCTGCGCGTAGTTATCCAGCGGCTCGCCAATGCCCATGAGCACAATGTTGGAAACGCGCGCGCCGGCGTCCTTTTCGGCGGCAATGACCTGCCCAAGCAGTTCCCCCGCCGAAAGATCGCGCACTTTGCCGCCAATGGTGGAAGCGCAGAATTTGCACCCCATGCGGCAGCCGACCTGCGAGGAAATGCAAATGGTGTTGCCGTGCTCGTACTGCATGACCACACTTTCCACGCAGTTGCCGTCGGCAAGCGAAAAGAGATATTTGATCGTTCCGTCAATTTTGGAAACCAGTTTTTTGCGAACGGCGGGCAAACTCCAAAGCGCGACCTCGCCCAGCTTTTGGCGCAAAGAGAGCGGCAGATTGGTCATTTCGCCCGGCGCGATGCCTTTGTGCAGTTGCGGAAAGATCTGGTCGGCGCGGTAGCCGGGCTCGCCAAGCTCCAAAAGAAACGCGCGGAGCTCTTCCGGCGTCATGGAGAGCAGTTCCCTTTTTTCCATGCCCTTCTCCTTTCGTTAAATCTTTCGCTCGATCACGGCAAAGAAAAAGCCGTCGGTCCCGTCGGTATCGGGAAAAAGCGTTTGCTTTTCTATCAAATCAAAGTTGGGGTTTGCCGCCAAAAACGGATCGACCACGCCCTCGTTCTCCTCGGGAAAGATCGTGCAGGTGGAATACACCAGCCGCCCGCCGGGGCGCAAAAGCGTTGCCGAGCGCGCAAGGATCGCCGCCTGGATTTGCGGCAAAGCGGCGCTCGTTTCGGGCGATTTCGAGCGCAAGTCCGGCTTTTTCCCCAGCACCCCAAAGCCCGAACAGGGCACGTCGCAGATCACGCGGTCGGCCTTGCCTTCCCATTCGGGAAGCGGCTCGCGCGCGTCGCGCTCGCCCACCGATAGAATGGAAATGCCCAGCCGCGCGGCGCCGCTCTCCACCAGCGAGAGTTTGGAAGCGTGGAGATCGAAGGACAGAATTTTGCCCCGATCGTTCATCTCCGCCGCCGCCCCGAAGGATTTGGAGCCGGGGCAGGCGCAAACGTCCAGCACCGTCATGCCCGGTTTTGCGCCGAGCGCCGAAACGCACCGCTGCGAGGCCTCGTCCTGTACGAAAAACCAGCCCTCGGAAAATCCGGGCAGTTTACCCACCGGGGCGTTGCCCGAAAGACGAAAGCCGGTGTTGCCGATTTTTTTCGGCTCGTACCCGGCGGCGCGCAGGGCGTTTTCAAGGATTTCAGATTCAATTTTCAGCGGGTTCCACCGCAAACAGGTATCGTTTTTTTGCAGCGTTGCCGACAAAATCGAAGCCGCGCGATCCAGCCCGAAGGCGTCGATCATCTTTGCGGCGAGCGGACGGCAGACCGCGCCCGTGACCGAAAGAAAGCCGACCGGGTCGGTCGCTTTGTCGGGCGGCGGGATCTGCTTTTTTGCGCGCAGAAAGGAGCGCAGCACCGCGTTGACAAACCCCGACGCGCGCCGGGGCGAGAGCAGGACCGTTTCGTTGACGGCGGCGTGATCGGGTACGCGGTCAAGAAAAGCGAGCTGGTAAAGCCCCAGCCGCAACAGCACGCGAATTTCGGCTTCGGGCGGCTTTTGGGAGAGCGAATCAATCCAAAAATTCAGCGTTGCCCGCCGCTCGATCGTTCCGTAGACAAGGGCGGTAAACAGGGCGCGGTCGGCTTCCGGCACCGGGTTTTTCTTCAAAACCGCGTCCACGGCAAGATTGGAATACTGCCCGGCTTTTTCGCACCGGCAAAGCGTATCCAACGCCAGTTTGCGAACGTTAACGCCCATACGCGCCCCCTCCTTTAACAAAGTTTTTTGCCAAGCTTTTTTTCAAAAAAGCTTGTCGCCGACGGCGATTTTTCGCCCGTTGACGAAAGCGGCGGCGCTCATGCGCGATTTGCCCTCGGGGATCAGCTCCAAAAGACGGATCGCGCCTTCGCCGCAGGCGACCGTGATTGCTCCGCCCGAGATCGAAACCACCGTTCCGGCGGGGACGGGATCGAATTTTTCGGTTGTCAGCTCGCTTGCCGCCACTTTGAGGAGCTTGCCGTCCGGCAGGCGCGTAAAAGCGAGCGGGACCGGGGAAAGCGCGCGGATTTGGTCGTGTACCCCTCGCGCGGATTTGGAAAAGTCGATTTTGCAATCCTCTTTTTCAATTTTTGCGGCGTAGGTGGCCTTGGAGCCGTCCTGCTCGACCGGCGTGATCGTTCCGGCAACGATTTTCTCGATCGTTTCCACCAACAGCGGCGCGCCGGCTTCGCCCATTTTATCGTGGATCGTTTCAAAATTGTCGTTTTCCTCAATCGGTACGCGGGCTTGCAGGAGCATTTTGCCGGTGTCCAGCCCCTCGTCCATCAGCATGGTGGTAATGCCGGTTTCCTTCTTCCCTTCTAGAATGGCGCGCTGCATCGGCGCCGCGCCGCGGTATTCGGGCAACAGCGACCCGTGCACGTTCACGCAGCCGTATTTCGGATAATTGAGCAGCGATTCGGGCAAAATCTTGCCGTACGCCGTTACCACGATCAGGTCGGGGTTGATTTTGGCCAGCGTTTCGTCAAACGCTCCGTTTTTCAATCGTTCCGGCTGATAAACGGGAATGCCGCGCTCCTGCGCGAAAACTTTGACCGGCGGCGGCGTCAGCACATAGCCGCGCCCTTTGGGCTGGTCGGGTTGGGTGACCACGCCAACCACGTTCATGCCCGCCTCGACCAACGCGCGCAAAGAAAAAAGAGCAAACTCCGGCGTTCCCATAAACAAAATGCGCATAGCGGTATTCTCCTTTCCAATCAAAGGATTTGTAAATCGTTCAAAAATCATTCAAAGAGGGGCTCATCCCCGGGGAAGGACGCGCCATACAGGCGGCGCATTTCCTCCACCGGCAGACCCACAACGGTATAATAGTCGCCGCGGATCCCCTCGATAAACGCCCCGGCAAGCCCCTGAATGGCGTAGCTCCCGGCTTTGCCGTACGGCTCGCCCGAAGCAATATATTCGCAAATTTGCTCTTCGGTGATCTTCTTGAAAAAGACCTCGGTGCGGTCAAACGAGGCAACGCCCCGGCCGCCGCTCCAAAGATAGATCCCGCTGTAAACGAAATGGCTCCTGCCCGAAAGCATTGAAAGCATCCGGCGGGCGTCGGATTCGTCCTTCGGTTTGCCGAAAATTTCCCAACCGCCGTTCGTTTCCACGGCTACGACCGTGTCCGAGGCGATAAGCAACGTTTCAAAATCCAATTCGCCGCTTTCTTTCAGCTTGGCGAGAACCGCCTCCCCTTTGCGGCGCGCCAGCGACGAGCAAAGAGCGCCGGGGTCGCGCTCATTTGACGATTCGTCTACGTCGGCAACCAGCACCCGGAACTCCAAACCCAGTTTTTGAAGAATCTCGCGCCGACGCGGGGACGCCGACGCGAGAACGATCTTTCTCATGCTTTTTTTGCAACCGCGGCTTTGGCGGCTTTCACAATGTCGGCGGGGGTAAGCCCGTACGCTTCCAGCAGGGTGGGCACCGGGCCGGAATGGCCGTAGGTATCCTTCACGCCCACGCGCACCAGCGGCACCGGGCAATTCTCGGCAAGCGTTTCGGCAACCGCCGAGCCCAGCCCGCCGATAATGCTGTGCTCCTCGGCCGTAACGATGGCGCCGCTCGCCGCCGCCACCTTGGCGATCAGCTTTTCGTCCAGCGGTTTGATGGTGTGGATATTGACCACGCCGGCGTCGATCCCCTCGGCGGCAAGCAATTCCTTTGCTTCCAGCGCGGCCGAAACCATAATGCCGGTGGCAACGATGGTAACGTCCTTGCCCTTGGCAAGCTCCACGCCTTTTCCAAGTTCAAATTTATAGGTCTTTTCGTCGTTGAAGATCGGCATTGCCGCGCGGCCGAAACGCAGATAGAACGGCCCTTCGGTTTTGAGCGCGACCTCGACCGCCGCGCGCGCTTCCACCGCGTCGGCAGGGTTGACGACGGTCATACCCGGAATGGTGCGCATGAGGGCAATGTCCTCGTTGCATTGGTGGGTGGCGCCGTCCTCGCCCACGGTAATGCCGGCGTGCGTTGCCCCGATTTTCACGTTGAGGTGCGGGTAGCCGATGGAGTTGCGTACCTGCTCGAAGGCGCGGCCGGCCGCAAACATGGCAAAACTGGAAGCGAATACCGGCTTGCCGGTGGAGGCGATGCCCGCCGCAACGCTCATCATATTCCCTTCGGCAATGCCGCAATCAAAGAACCGCTCGGGGTATGCCTTTTTGAATTTGACCGTTTTGGTCGCCTCGGCAAGATCGGCGTCCAAAACCACGAAATCGTATTTTTCGGCAAGTTCGCAGAGCGCGTTGCCGTAGGCCTCGCGCGTTGCCAGTTTTTCGGCCATGTCAGTTGCCCCCTTTCAGTTCGGCGATCGCCTGTTCGTATTGTTCGTCGTTCGGCGCGCTTCCGTGCCATTTGACTTGATTTTCCATAAACGAAACGCCCTTGCCCTTGGTGGTTTTGGCCACAATGGCGGTGGGCTTGCCCTTGACCGTTCTCGCTTCCTCGAAGGCGGTGGCAATCTGCTCCATGTCGTTACCGTCAATGGAGATGACGTGGAAGCCGAAGGCCTCCAACTTTTTATCGTGCGGGGTGGGGTTCATCACCTCGCAAACCGGGCCGTCGATCTGCAAACCGTTCCAGTCGATCACCACGCAAAGGTTGTCCAGTTTATAATGGGCGGCAAACATACAGGCCTCCCAAACCTGCCCTTCCTCGCTTTCGCCGTCGCCGACGACGGTGTAAACGCGGTAGGACTTTCCGTCGATCTTTGCGGCAAGCGCCATACCCGCCGCCGCGCTGATACCCAGCCCTAGCGAGCCCGCCGACATATCCACGCCGGGCGTGGAGTTCATATCCGGGTGCCCTTGCAGGCGCGAGGGATATTTGCGCAAGGTAAGCAATTCCGCGGTCGGAAAGAAGCCGCGCTCGGCCAGAACGGCGTAAAGCGCGGGCGCGCAATGCCCTTTGGAAAGAACGAAGCGGTCGCGGTCCTCCCATTTCGGATTTTTCGGGTCGATCTTCATTTCCTCAAAATAAAGGTAGGTCAGAATATCGGCCACCGAGAGCGAGCCGCCCGGGTGACCCGATTTTGCGGCGTGCGTCCCCTCGATCACGCCAATGCGGACGCGCTTTGCGATCTCGCGGAGTTCCTGCAATTTTTTTGCTTCCATTTTCTTCCCTCCATGGTATTTTTCATACAAGTTCATTATAGCAAATCTCCCTTTTCTTGTCAAGTCAAAACGCGCAAGTCGCCGTTCGAAATTCGCGTTTTTCGGATCCCTTTCCGGGTCGTTTTTTTCCATTGCTTTCCGATTTGGGATTTTGCATGATTCCGCTTTTTT
>JBGUNW010000171.1:0-1527 GCA_045117555.1 Eubacteriales bacterium | reverse complement strand
GTGCGGCAGGCGTCCAAATCCACCTCGCCGCCGGCGACCTTTCGGGCGGCGTCGAGGATGTAGCGCGCGCGAAACCCGGCGCGCAGCGGCGCCAAGTCCTCTGCGGTGCAGCAGCTGAGCGTTTCCGCCGAAGGAAAGGCAAACTGTCCGTCCCCGAGCGGTTCGCCGAAGCCCTCGCAAAGCCGTGAAACAATGCCCTTGATGCGCGGAATATTGTTGTTTTGAGAGATAATAAAGGAAACGAGCGCTTCAAACGGCTCCTGCCGCAAAATGCGGATGCCGCGCGAAAAGTCCGCCGCGTCGCGCAAAACGGGGTGCAGGCGGCTGAACTGCCCGCCGACAGCGCCGTAATCGGTGCCGAGGTCAAAGTAGCTGTGCCACAAGGCGCGGTCGCCCTCCTCTGCGCCGTCGATAAAAAGGCTGTTGTTCTGCATAAAAACGCGCACGCTGCGGCGAAACGCCACGCCCGAAAAGGAGCCGTCGGGCAGCGCGTTCCAGCGGAAGCTCTGTCCGCAGTCAAAGGTCTTGGACAGGTCGGTATCGTGAATCTGCTCAAAAATTACCATTATTTTTTTCCGTCACTGATTTTTCGAATATTATAGCATATTGCGCGAAAATATGCTATACTAAATTCAACTTTTCAGAATTTTGGGAGAATTTGGCGGATATTTTCTCACAACGTCTGCCTTTTTCGTCCATAAATACGGAGGTATTTTCTATGAAAGAAACAATTGTTACCATCCCGATTAACGATTTATTTGCGCCCAAGGACGGCTGTCCGCTGTGCCGCATGGAGCGCATGCTGGAGCAGCAGTACTGCGAATTTGTGACGGGCGACGCGATGATGGAGCCGAGCGTGCGCGTGGAAACCAACAAAAAGGGCTTTTGTCACCGCCATTTTTCGCGCATGACGCAGGTGGGACAAAAGCTGCCGAACGCCTTGATTTTGGAGAGCCACCTCATTGAAATTCTCGACAAGCACCTGCCGAAAAAGCCCGGCAAGCCCGACAAAAAGGCGCTGGAGGGGCTGGGAGAAATGCTGTCCTCGTGCTATGTCTGCGACCGCGTGGACAGGGACATGCACCATCTGATGGCGACGGTATTTGCCGAATGGGCAAAGGACGGCGAGTTCCGCAAGACCTTTCAAGAGCAGCCGTTTATCTGTCTGAACCACTACCGCCTGATGATGACGGCGGCTTCCGGCAAGGGCGGCGTGCCCTCCAAGCGCCTGCCGGAGTTTCATGCCGACGCGCTGGCGCTGACGAAAAGCTATGCGGAAGCGCTCAAGGCGGACGTTTCCCATTTTGTCGAGATGTTCGACTACCGCAGCAAAGGCAAGGAATGGGGCACCTCCGTGGATTCGATTGAACGCAGCATCGAATTTTTGACGAAGGAAAAACCGGAATCAAATGCGTAATTGTTCAATTGAAAATGGAAAATTGCGCCGGGGGGGCGCCGGGGGCGCTTACACCGCCTTTGGAGATGTTCATCTTTTCAAAATTATCATCAACGGCGGGGCAGGCGTTT
>JBGUNW010000170.1:0-2352 GCA_045117555.1 Eubacteriales bacterium | reverse complement strand
GCCTTCGGTTTCCGCAAGCTCGGCAATCGTTTCGGTCTGATGCGCCTCAAAGCTTTTTGCGCGTTGGCGAACGGCGTTTGTGTTTGTAATAAAAACAAGCGAGCATTCCGAAAAGTAATCCAACAGCGCCGTTTTTTCGGGGTAGACGATTGAAACGTATTTATCCGAGAAGGGGAGATCGCCGCCCTCACGCAAAGCAACGTCAACGGCGGCCGCTTCGCGTTTGAGCTCTTTCAGTACCGCGTCTTTTTCGGACGAGCGGATCTGTCCGTCAATCGTTTTTTTCAGGCGTTCCAAAGCGCTTTTGTCGCAAAGAAGCTCGCGCGCCGGTTGAAATCCCACGCGCGTGACCGATTGCGTCATGCGCTGGGTGTCCGGTTCAAAAATGCCCATGCGGTCGATCTCGTCGCCGAACAGCTCTATCCGAAGCGCGTAGGCGCCGCGCGTTTCGCCGCCGTCCCGGTCGAAAAAAATACCGTAGGGAGGAAAAATATCCACAATCCCGCCGCGAACGGCAAACTGACCGGGACTATCCACCAAATCGACTTTTACAAATCCCGCGTCAAAAAGCCGGCGCGAGAGCGCGGGCAGGTCAATACGGCAGTCCTCGGAAATGGAAATGGTGGAATCCGAAAGCTTTTGCGGCGGAATGGTGTAGCCCACCGCGGCGTCCGGCGTAGTTAAAATCACGTCGTAGTCGCCGCCGAGCAAACCGGAAAGCACGCGCAAACGCTCGTGCTCGTATTCGTGCGAGGCGGTCATAAAGTGGAAGGTCAGGTCGCGCGCCATGTAAAATCCGGCACGTATGCCGAAACGCTCCAAAACGGCCGAAAGTCGCACGCATTCCTTTTCCTCGGCGCAAAACAGGAGCGCGGTGCCTTTCCGCGCCTCTTTCGTATCCTCCAAAAGGGAGACCAGAAGGGCGTCGGCCGCACCTTCGCAAAGCCCGGAAACGGCAATGGGGAGCGGGGCGGAGCGAAAATCGCGGCGCACCGTTTCCAAAAGCTGCCGATACTCGGGATCCAGCCGGATGCAGGAGGAAAGAATGCTCATGCCTGCGGTTCCTCCGGCAGAAAAGAATTGCAGGTTTGCATTGCTCCGTCAACGTCATCGGCAAGCAGCTTTTTCAAGCCGCCTTCCACCACGGGGAGGGTTTTTTTTATGCGACCCCGATCGGCCTCGGAAAACGGTGAAAGCACCCAGTCGGCAAGGTCGTAATCGGGGTGCGGTTTTTCGCCGATCCCAATGCGAATGCGGGGAAACTCCTCGGTGCCAAGGCAGGAGATAATATCCTTCAAACCGTTGTGGCCGCCGGCGCTTCCTTTTTTGCGAACGCGCAGGTGCCCTACGGGCAGAGAAATGTCATCCGATATGACAATGATATGATCGGCGGGAATCTTGTAAAAATCCGCCGCTTCGCCAACGGCAAGTCCCGAGGCGTTCATCAGGGTTTGCGGTTTCATTAAAAGCACGCGCACACCGGCAATCGTCGCCTCACCGACAAGCGAGTGGAATTTTGCGCGATCCACTTTTGCGTTTGCCGCCTCGGCAATGAAGTCCAGCGCGAGAAATCCGGCGTTGTGGCGGGTGTTGGCGTATTGCTTGCCCGTGTTACCCAGTCCAACCACCAAAAAAGAAACGGGCAGGGCTGCGCCGGCGTCTTTTTTTTCAATTTTGCGGAACAGATCAAATATGTTTCCCATGCGGTTTTATCCTTTCTCCGGCAAGAGCGTTTCCAAATACGCGAAAAGGCGCCCGATTCCATTTCCCAACCTTTCGGGAAAATGCGGAATCCGCCGCGCAAAGTTTATTTTAACATAAAGTATTATACATAATTTTTGCTCGTTTGTCAAACAGAATTGACACTTTTTGGTTTATTCACAAAATGTTTACAATTTTGCGTGGGATTTCTAACTGTAAAATATGGAAAAAAAGGGGAAAATATGGTATAATACATGGCGAACTGTGACGTGGGACAACCATGGTACGGCTTTTTTGTGTGCCATTGCGCGTTCCAATGTCGAAAAAATAATTTTTGGAGGATTACCAAACATGGCAAAAAAGTATTGCTATCTGTTCACCGAAGGTGATGCCAGCATGCGCAACCTGTTGGGCGGCAAAGGCGCAAACCTTGCGGAAATGACCAAAATCGGTCTTCCGGTTCCCCAGGGCTTCACCATTTCCACCGAGGCCTGCACCCAATATTATGAGGATGGCAGAACTATTAACGATTCTATCATGGCCGAAATCATGAAGAACGTTGAGGAGATGGAAAAAATTAACGGCAAGAAGTTCGGCGATCTCAAAAACCCGCTGCTTGTTTCGGTTCGTTCCGGTGCGCGCGCTTCCATG
>JBGUNW010000169.1:0-1684 GCA_045117555.1 Eubacteriales bacterium | reverse complement strand
GCGCAAACGTCATTCATTTTCCCTAACAGTTCGCCCCGCTTCCGAGGATTGTTTCGGTTTTTTCGAAAAAAACTCAAAAAAAGTCCTATTTGCCTGTTGATTTTTACGTGGAAGCGGGCTATAGTATCGTTGAATTCGGGACCCGGATACACAGTCCCGGTTGAAACGCAATCGCAAGATGTTTGAAATGAATGACATAGTTTGATCCGGCGCGAAGGCTCCGAATCGGATTCTTTTGTTTCAGACGGCGTTTCTCCGGTGTTCCGGGACTAAAATTTCAACAGTGAATTTGGAGCAGAAAACGAACATGAAAGAAATTTTCATCGATGGCCTTTCCGACATTTATGTGACCCGCGGTCTGGCTTTTCTTGATTTTTACCATCTTGTCCCCGGGAAAGATGGGCATCATGAACAGGAGGTTTTCCTCCGTATCACGCTTCCCATGACGAGGGAAGGTTTCCTGGCTCTGTTCCATTCCGGCAATACCCTGCTGCAGCACCTTGTCAAAACCGGAACCCTTACGGTGAAACCGGTCGAATCCGCAAAGCCGAGTGCCGCCCCTGCACCCGCGAAGAAAGCGGAAAAGAAACCTGCTCCTGCGAAGAAGGCGGAGGCGAAACCCGCCGCGAAACCCGCTCCGGCCCCTGCGAAGAAGGCGGAAGCGAAGCCCGCTGCGAAACCCGCTCTGGTCCCTGCGAAGAAGGCGGAGGCCAAGCCTGCGGCGAAGCCCGCTCCGGCCCCTGCGAAGAAGGCGGAGGCCAAGCCCGTTGCGAAACCCGCTCCTGCCCCTGCGAAGAAGGCGGAAGCGAAACCCGCTGCGAAACCCGCTCCCGCCCCTGCGAAGAAGGCGGAAACGAAGCCCGCCGCGAACCCCCCGGCAAAGAAAGCTGCTCCCGCCCCCGCGAAGAAACCCGCGGCGAAGGCGAAAAAGTCGAAATAAACAGGGCGTTTTCGTCCCGTAACAAGGCCGTGCGCCGTCTCCGTTTCCTCCGGATTCGTCCGGAGAGACCGGGATGACGGGCACGGTTTCTTTTTTCGCCGAAACAAATACCGCTCACGCGCATGCGTTTTCGCGCGCGAGCGCGTTTTTTGCAAATAAAAGCTTGACAACGCGGCTTTTCTGTAGTATATTAAAAGAATATTATTCTCCCAAATCATACAACACAGCATAACAGCTGCACTTAACCTAACCAGCAAAGGAAAAAACTCAAATGCCGGGCAAAATCAACACTCAGGACGGCAACTACGCGGCCGCGTACGTTGCTTATGCGTTGAGCGAAACCGCCGCGATCTACCCGATCACTCCTTCGTCCACCATGGGCGAATGGGTCGACCAGTGGGCCGCCGAAGACAAGAGAAACATCTGGGGCAAGCAGGTCTCGGTCGTCGAGATGCAGTCCGAAGCGGGTGCCGCGGGCGCCGTTCACGGCTGTCTTGCCGCCGGGTCCCTTACGACCACCTACACGGCTTCCCAGGGCCTCCTCCTGATGATCCCGAACATGTACAAGATCGCCGGTGAACTCCTCCCGACCGTCTTCCATGTCACGGCCCGTTCGCTCGCCTGCCAGTCCCTCGCGATTTTCGGCGACCACTCCGACGTGATGGCCTGCCGCAACACCGGTTTCGCCATGCTCGCGGCCGCCAGCGTTCAGGAAGAAATGGACCTCGCGCTCGTCGCCCACCT
>JBGUNW010000168.1:0-1642 GCA_045117555.1 Eubacteriales bacterium | reverse complement strand
AACGTGTCTGAGCTCGTTTGAGCTTGTCTCGAGCGAGTGTTCGGACGTGATTTCAGGCGCGGTTTCAGTGTGCGGAAACGGTCGTTGAGCGGGTTTGAACGTAGCGTCAAGCGGAAAAACGGAAAAAAGATGAAAGTTTTTGTCGTTGATAATGAACGAGAAACAACTTTTTTCAAAAAAAACTTCAAAAAGGGGCTTGCTTTTTTCACGAACCTGGGGTATAATAATATCAGTTTTTGGAGCACATCGGGTTCTTCCCGCCGGTTCGGCCCTGCGATCGGAGCCGGTATGAAAGACGCGTTATTGCTTTTCGTCCCCAACGAAACCAAAACACAAACAAACAACCTTAAATAAGGAATTTTGAAAATGGCAGACAAAAAAGAAATCTTCGCAGACGGCATCGGTCAGATCCACTTCGCCGGTAACATGGTCCGTTTTGACTTCGTCACCCTTCAGCCCGCTGGCGAAGGCGAAGCCCCGACCCCGGTCGCGAACGTCCGCGTGATCATGCCTCCGCAGGGCTTCCTCGGCGCCATGAACTCCATGCAGCAGCTCATCGACAAGATGGTCGAAGCTGGCGTTCTCCAGAAGAACGAAAACAAGTAATTCGATCCAAAGGCAAAGGCCAATCCTGTGAACTCGGAACTTAAATTCAGACTTTCTGACTGCGCACGCGAGTACGCGTTTTCCTTCTGCGGAATCATCCCGCAGCGGGAAGGCGGCTTCATGTGCAGACTTCCGGGTTCGCAGCATTCCCTCGGAACCTGTTTCGGTTTCCCGGTCAGACTGGAGGCGGGGACGCTCGCCTTCTCTCTGCCGATGCCGGAATATTCCTTTGGCTTTATTCATTCGGTCGGCGCCAGCCTGCGTGCGGGCGCCTACCGGCTCATCAATGCGGCAACCGATTTCTACTGCACGGTGTCGAACCTCGTCAAAACGGGGACGAAGCGGGTGAAACATCAGTGCGTCCGGGTGATGAAAGACATCCCGAAAGCGTTTGCGCACGTGAGCCGAACAGTTTTAGGATGGCGACTATGACTCAGAGATACGAAGTTGAAAACCACTAACTCAGTTCTGCAAAGTTGGATGGCTCCGATTCAGAACTGAGTTTTTTTGTGTCTTTTTTTCTGCTGTTTCATTTATTTTTTCTCGACTTGTTTTTCCTCTCGGCCGGCAATGCCGATTCGGATTTGGTATAGGCAGGACGTCAAATCCGTTCGTTTGGTTTCCTGAAAAAATACCCGGAGACCTCAAAAAAAACAGGGAATGCTCTTGTATTTTTCGCGTGCGTGATATATATTGAAAGATAAATAACTGCGTCTTGAGGTGAAGCCGCCTCAAAATGCTTCGGAAGTGTTCTCAATCACCAAACCATCATAACCAATCAAATCAACCAAGTCAGGAAAGAACTCATTATGAAAAAAATGACGCTTCTCCTCGCCGCGGCGGTCTCCGCTCTGCTCGCGCTTCCCAGCGCGCACGCGGAAGAGCTCTCCTGCCACAACATCTTCCAGAACAACATGTGCCTCCAGCGGCGCGCCCCGATCAAGATCTCCGGCAAAGCCGATGCCGGCAAGACCGTGACGGTCACGATCGAAGGCACGCAGGCCAAGCCCGCGACCGCCAAGGCCGACGCCAACGG
>JBGUNW010000167.1:0-16781 GCA_045117555.1 Eubacteriales bacterium | reverse complement strand
GGTTTACCGAAAGGCAAAAAGAAAATAGAAACAACCGGCGGGAAGCTCCTTGCGCTTCCCGCCGGTTTTTTGCGCGCAAACCGCGCGCGTTTTTATTTTTGCAGTTTTGCGCGCAAAATCTCGGCGCCCTTGTTGCCGTCGCTGATTTTGCAGTACTCCGCGTAGCGGTAGCAAATTCCTTCTTTGCTGTGGCTGTCGCTGGAAACGATGATGTTTGCGCCCTTGGATTTCAGGTAGTTCAAAATCGTTTCCGAGGGGTAGGGAGCGGTTCGATAGCCCCGGGTAATGGCGCCGGGGTTGATCTCAAACACCGTGCAGGTCTTCATCAATTCGTCCACCGCGCGTTTCCAGGCGGCAACGTAGCGCGGGTTGCTTTCGTCGATCATGGGGTCCTGCTCGTTGAACTTGGTTACCAGGTCGATATGCGCCACGATATTGGGGCGCACCTTTTTTGCAAGATCCGCAACGGTTGCGTAGTATTCCTCGCAGAATTTATAAACGTCGCCGCCGCAGTATTTTTCCACGGCCCGGCGGAAGGTTTGGGCATCGTCGTCCACCGGGACGTAATCCTTTCCGAATTTGACGTAGTGCACCGAGCCGACGACGTACTCGTAGCCATCGGTGGGCGTTTCCGAATAATAATCCTGCTCAATGCCGAGGTGGATTTTGATTTTTCCTTTGTATTTCTCTTTCAGAAATTCGATTTCGGCGTTGTATTTGGGAATATCCTCGTATTTCATGCAGTAGCTTACGTCGAAAGCGGTGTAGGAATGCTCCGAAAAGCCCAGCTCCTCCACGCCCATCGCAATGGCGGCAAGCACCATTTCTTCGGGGGAATTTTCGCCGTCGCCGTAGGTGGTGTGAATGTGAAAGTCCCGCAGGATCATGACGTCATTTTCTCCTGCTTTACCTTCTTGTCAATCACGTGGCGGGAGGCAAGCTCGCGGTAAATATCGTCCAGCGAGATGCCGGCCTGGATCATGAGCACCATAACGTGATAGGCAAGATCGGCAATTTCGTAAATCGTTTCCTTTTTGTCCTCGGCTTTGGCGGCAATAATGACCTCGGTGCTTTCCTCGCCCACTTTTTTGAGGATCTTATCCAGCCCCTTTTCAAAAAGATAGGTGGTGTAGGAGCCCTCTTTCTTTTCGGTTTTTCTGCCCTCGATCAGTTTGTAAAGTCCCTCGTAGGAGAAGGGGTGGTTCTGCTCGCTCTCAAAAACCGGGTTTTCAAAGCAGGATACCGTGCCGAGGTGGCAGGCGGGGCCGTCGGGAATCACCTCTACCAAAAGCGCGTCCCTATCGCAGTCGGCGGTAATGGAAACGATATGCTGGTAGTTGCCGCTGGTTTCGCCTTTGAGCCAAAGCTCCCCTCTGGAACGGCTCCAAAAGCAGGTCAGCTCCTTCTCCATGGAAACCTTCAAGCTTTCGCGGTTCATGTAGGCGAGCGTAAGCACCCTGCCGGTAACGGCGTCCTTCATAATTGCAGGGATCAGGCCGTTTTCATCAAATTTCAGTTCGTTGATATTCACCATTGTAAACACTCCTTATACTCTTGCGGGAATTTGATTTTCCGCCATTTTTTGTTTCAGTTCTTGAATGCTCACCTCGCCGAAATGGAAGATCGAAGCGGCAAGCCCCGCGTCAACCCCTTTCAGGGTTTTGAACAGGGTGATAAAATCCTCCACGCAGCCGGCGCCGCCCGAAGCGATGACCGGGACCGATACCGCCCGGCAGACCGCGTCCAGCATTTCCAAATCAAAGCCCTTTTTCACGCCGTCGGTGTCGATGGAGTTGACCACAATTTCGCCTGCGCCGTTTCCAACGCCGCGCTTGATCCACTCAATGGCTTCCAGCCCGGTGTTTTCGCGCCCGCCCTTGGCAAACACCCGAAAAACGCCGTTCACGCGCTTGATATCCACCGAGAGCACCACGCATTGGTCGCCGTAAAGTTTCGCCGCCTCGGGGATCAGACCGGGGTTGCGGATGGCGCCCGAGTTGACGCTGACCTTATCGGCCCCGCAGTTGAGCACGCGCTCAAAGTCGGCAACGGTGTTGATGCCGCCGCCCACCGTCATGGGGATAAAGACGTTCTTTGCCGTTTCGCGCAGGATGTCGGTAAAGATCTTCCGGCCGTCGGACGACGCGGTAATATCGTAAAAGACCAGTTCGTCGGCGCCGTTTTCGCTGTAATATTTGGCAAGTTCCACCGGCGAGGAGATCTCGCGCAGGCCGGTGAAGTTCATGCCTTTTACCACTTTTCCGTCCCGAACGTCCAGGCAGGGAATAATTCGTTTGGTTATCATTTTGCCACCTCTACCGCCTCGGCAAGCGAAATTGCGCCGCTGTAATAGGCCTTGCCGATGATCGCGCCGGCAACGCCGATCTCTTTGAGCGCCTTTACGTCGTCGATCGACGAAACGCCGCCCGACGCGATGACGTTCATGGAGAACTTTTGGGAAAGTTCGCGGTACAGCTCGCGGTTGGTCCCCTTCATAACGCCGTCCTTGGAAATATCGGTGCAAATGACCGTGCCAACGCCGAGGGACTGCATTTTTTCGCAAAACGCAAAGGCGTCCAGCCCCGAGCTTTCGGTCCAGCCCTTGATCGCCACGCAGCCATCCTTGATATCAACGCCAACGGCGATCTTTTCGGCGTATTTTTCGGTCATTTCTTTGAGAAAGCTACCGTCGGTCACCGCCGCCGTGCCGATAATGACGCGGTCGATGCCGGCGTCGAGATACTTTTTCACGGTTTTTGCGTTGCGAATACCGCCGCCCACCTCCAAAAACAGACCGCATTCGGCTTTGATCCTGCAAATCAGGTCAAAATTCGGCGTTGTGCCAAACTTTGCGCCCTCTAAATCAACGATATGCGCCTGTTTTGCACCGCAGCGCAAAAAGTCCATGGCAACGGCCACGGGGTCGCTGCTGTAAACCGTTTTTTGTGCGTAATCGCCCTTGAACAGCCGGACGGCGAGCGATTCGTAAAGGTCAATGGCCGGAAAAATCAGCATAAGTCCCCCTCCTTCATATCGCAGAATGCTTTGAGGATTTTCAGCCCGACAGCGCCGCTTTTTTCGGGGTGGAACTGGCAACCCAGCACGTTTTCGCGCGCGACCGCCGCCGTGATCGGATAGCCGTATTCGGCGGTGGCGATCACGCTGTCGGCGCAATTTTCGGCAAAATAGGAGTGAACGAAATACACGCAGTCGCCCTCGTTGATGTTTTTGAACAGCGCGTGCTTTTTGCCAACGAAGGAGAGCGCGTTCCAGCCCATGTGCGGAATTTTCAATTCCTTCGGCACAACCTTGGAAATGGGAACGATCTCGCCGTGAAGGAGCGAAAGCCCGGTATGCTCCCCGTATTCAAAACTCTTTTCAAACAGCATTTGCATACCCAGGCAAATGCCCATGATTATTTTGCCGGACTTTGCCTGCTCAACAAGAAAAGCGTCCAGCTCCTCGCGGCGCAGTTTTTCGGCGGCGTCGTGAAACGCGCCAACGCCCGGAAGAATGATTTTTTCGGCGTTTGCAAGCGCCTTTTTATCGCCGGTCACCGTAACGTCCGCGCCGATCGCGGCAAACGACGAGCCGAGCGAAAAGAGGTTGCCTACGCCGTAGTCAATAATTGCGATCATGGTTATAGCACTCCCTTGGTGGAAGGAATTTCACCGGCAAATTTTTCATCTTTTTCAACGGCGGCGCGCAAGCTCCTCGCAACCGATTTGAACGCGCCCTCAATGATGTGGTGCGAATTTTTGCCGGCGAGCTGACAAAGATGGAGCGCACACCCTGCATTTCTGACGAACCCGTAGAAAAATTCCTCTACCAGCTCGGTATCAAAATCGCCCACTTTTTGGGTGGGAATTTCCAAAAAATAACCCAGATAATCTCTGCCCGAAAAATCGACCGCGGAAAGAATGACCGCTTCGTCCATGGGCAGAATGCAATCGCCGTAGCGGCGAATGCCGCGCTTATCGCCCAGCGCCTCGGCAAAGGCTTTGCCGAGCGTAATGCCGATATCCTCCACGCTGTGGTGGTAGTCAACGAAAACGTCGCCTTTGCATTCGAGCGAAAGGTCGAATTTTCCGTGCGCCGCAAACAGCGTGAGCATATGGTCGAGAAAGCCGCAGCCCGAGCGAATTTCGGATCTGCCGCTGCCGTCCAGCGTAAGCGAGAGCTTGATATCGGTTTCGGCGGTTTTTCTTTGCTGCTCGGAAACTCTCATAATATCTCCTCCAAAACCCGGATCAGTTTTTCCATTTGCGCGGCGCTTCCTACGGTAATGCGGTTGTAATCGGAAATGCCGGGGGCGTCAAAATGGCGAACGAGCACCCCTTTTGCTTTGAGCGCGAGGTAAAGCTCCTTGCCGCCCAACTTGTTGCTTTTGGCAAAAATGAAGTTTGCCTTGGAATCCGTGAAGGAAAAGCCCAGGCGGGCAAGCTCTTGCTTGGTTTTTTCGCGCGTTTCGGCGATCGCTTGGCAGTTGGTTTTGAAATAGACCTCGTCGCAAAGCGCGCCAATGCCCGCCGCCATGGTCATGCGGTTGACGTTGTACGGGTTGCAGGAGTTGCGGATCGTGTTCAAATCCGCGATCAGGCGCGCGTCGGCAACGCCGAAGCCGAGCCGTGCGCCCGCCAGCGAGTAGGATTTGGAAAAGGTGCGGCAAACGAGGAGATTATCGTATTTTTTCGTCAGCGGCAGGGCACTCTCGCCGCCGAAATCGATATACGCTTCGTCAACCACCACAACGTTATTCGGGTTGCCTTTCACAATGCGTTCAATTTCCGAAAGGGGCAGAAGAATGCCGGTGGGCGCGTTCGGGTTGGCAAGAAAGATGGTTTTGCCGAGGCCGATATAATCGTCCGCATTGATGGAAAAATCGGAACGCAGGGGAATTTTTTCAAACTTTACGCCGCAAAGGTTTGCCGCCACCGGGTAAAAGCCGTAGGTAATATCGGCAAAGGCGGCGGGGGTTTTCTCGTCGCAAAACGCAGTAAAAGCGTAGTACAGGATCTCGTCCGACCCGTTGGTGAATAGGATCTCGTTTTCGTCCACACCCAGCTTTTCGGCGGCGATCTTCCGCAGATCGCGGCATTCCGGGTCGGAATAGAGCTGCAAATCTCCGGCCGCGGTTCTCGCCATGCGAAGAGCGAAGGGCGAGGGCGGGAAGGGGGATTCGTTGGTATTCAGTTTCAGGTACTCCATGTCCTGCGGTTGCTCGCCCGGCACGTAGGGAGCGAGTGTTTTGTATTTTTCAATAAAAAATCTGCTCATTTGTTTTTCTCCGTACGGATCACCGCGCTTTTTGCGTGTGCGGTCAATCCCTCTTTGCGCGCGAAGAAGGCAACGTCGTCGGCAACTCGTTCCAGCGCGGCTTTGGTGTAATACGTATACTGCGTTTTCTTTACGAAATCATCCACCGAGAGGGGGCTGGAAAACCGCGCCGTTCCGCTGGTGGGAAGCGTGTGGTTGGGGCCGGCAAAGTAATCGCCCAGCGCCTCGGGGCAATTTCTGCCCATAAAGATCGAGCCGGCGTGTTTGACGGCGTCCAGATAATCGAACGGGTTATCCAGGCAAAGTTCCAGGTGCTCGGGGGCAATCTCGTTGGCAATGTCAATGGCGCGCTCCACGCTGTCGGCAACGATGATCTTGCCGTTGGTATCAATGGATGCTCTTGCAATCTCGGCCCGTTCCAGCAGGGGGATCTGGCGTTCCAGCTCGGTGCTCACGGCTTTTGCAAACTCGTAGGAATCGGTAACCAGAACGGCGCTTGCCATTTTATCGTGCTCGGCCTGCGAGAGCAGGTCGGCCGCGGCGTATCGGGGATCGGTGCGACCGTCCGAAACGATCAGAATTTCGCTCGGCCCGGCAATCATATCAATGGAAACCTTGCCGAAAACCTGCTTTTTCGCCTCGGCAACGAAGGCGTTGCCCGGCCCAACGATCTTATCCACTTTGGCAATCGTTTCGGTCCCGTAAGCCAGCGCGGCGATCGCCTGCGCGCCGCCTACCTTATAAATTCTATCCACGCCCACGACGTGCGCCGCCGCGAGAATGGCCGGGTTTACCTTGCCGTCGGCTTTCGGGGGAGTGGTAATGACCACCTCGCGGCAGCCGGCGATTTTTGCCGGGATGGCGTCCATCAGAACGGTGGAAGGGTAGGCCGCGGTGCCGCCCGGAACGTAAAGCCCGGCGCGGTCGACGGGAATGACCTTTTGCCCGATCACAATCCCGTTTTCGTCGTTGATGATGAATGAATTGCGCTTTTGCTTTTCGTGAAATTTGCGAATGTTCGCCGCCGCTTTCTTGAGGATTTCCAGAAACTCCGGCTCCACCGAGGCAACGGCCTCGTCAATTTCCTCGCGGCTGACGACGAGCGACGAGAGCTTTGCCTTGTCGAACTTTTCGCAATACTCGAAAAGGGCTTTATCGCCGTTGGCTTTCACGTTTTCGATGATTTCGGAAACAACGCCTTCGATATTGGTTTTCGGAACGGTTCGCGCAAAAATATCTTCGTTTTTCACTTCTCCGTATCGGTAAATTTTAATCATTTTTCTTCCCTCAACGAACGCTCAAAGGCGTTCACGATCTTGTTGATTTCTTTGTTTTTGAACTTGAACGACGATTTGTTTGCAACCAATCTTGCGCTGATGGGCAAAATGGTTTCCAGCACGGCCAGGTTGTTTTCTTTGAGCGTGGTGCCGGTTTCCACAATGTCCACGATCACGTCCGAAAGTTTCAGGATCGGCGCAAGCTCAATCGAGCCGTTCAGGTGGATAATGTCGATATCCCGCCCGCAGAGCCGGTAATATTCCCGCGCGATATTCGAGAATTTCGTGGCCACGCGCAGGGTTTTGGAGGTATCGTCGCAAAAATCGGCCGGCCCGGCCACCGCCATGCGGCATTTGCCGATGCCAAGGTCCAACAGCTCGTAAACGTCCGGTTCGTATTCCAGCAGAATGTCCTTGCCCGCAACGCCGATATCGGCGGCGCCGCGCTCCACGTAAATGGCAACGTCGGAGGGTTTGACCCAGAAATACCGAACGCCTTTTTCCTTGTTTTCAAAAATGAGCTTGCGGTTCTGTTCCAGAATGGAGGGGCATTCGTAGCCGTTTTCGGCAAACATGGCGTAAACCTTTTCACCAAGGCGCCCCTTCGGCAGGGCAACGTTGATAAACCCGTCGTTTTCCCCGGCGGCGCTTTCGTCCATGCGTTCCAGCGCGTCTGTGTAAACGGCAAACCCGACGGCGAGCGACCGGCGTTTCATTCTGCGCATCAGGTTATCGTACTGCCCGCCCGAAAGCACCACGGTGGGAATGTTTTTGATAAAACCCTTGAAAACGATTCCATTGTAATAATTGATCTCGCCGGTTACCGAGAAATCGACGAAGATATGATCGGCGTTTTCGCTTTGCGCCAGCTTTTGGGCAACGGTTCTGAACTTTTCGTAGTCCTTTTCGTACCCGGTGCCGGCAAACAGCCGGTCAAGTTCCGGCAAAACCCCGGTAACGCCGCCGTAAAGCGAGATCAGTTTTTTGAGCAGCTCGGCGTCGGCGCCGCCGCAAACCGAATCAATGTAGTGCAGGTTCTTCTCGTTGATCGCGCGATAGAGTGGCTTTGGCTCGCAACCCGTTGCGCTTACGATCTTTTTGGTGATATCCAGGTCGGAAACAGCGAGAACGCTCTCCGGCGAGAGGAGCTTCAAACTGCTTGCGGCAAGCGAAATGACCTCGCAAACCGCGTCGTCGTCCACTTTTCCGAAGCACTCCACGCCCGCCTGCATGATCTCTTTAAAGCCGCCGCTCCCTTTGGACACGCGGTAGACGTTTTCATTATAATAAACCTTTTTCGTAACGTTCGGCTCGTCTTTGCTGTTTTTGATGATCGAGAGCGTAACGTCGGGTTTTAGGGCCATGAGTTTGCCCGAAGTATCGGTAAAGGTGATCACGTTATCCGAAACCAGAAAGTCCTTGTTTTTCGCGTAAAGGTCGTATTCCTCAAATTTGCTCATGCGGTAGGGCGCGTACCCGTGCGAACCGTAAAGCCGACGGAGCGCAAGCACCACCTTTTCGCTCGTGCTCAATTCAAAATCGTTGATTTCCATAGCAATTATTTCCCGTCTTTCTTTAAATTGTCAATGGCCGAGCGATACCCGCCCGCGCCGTATTCCAAACAGCGGTTTACCCGGCTGATCGTTGCGGTGCTGACGCCCACTTTTTCGGCAATCTCGCTGTATCGCTGCCCTTTGTCGAGCAGCACGGCCGTGTCGAACCGCTGCGCCATATCCTGAATTTCTTTGATCGTGCAAAGGTCCTCAAACAAGGCGTAGCATTCGTCAACGGTTTTCAATCCGGCAATCACACGGAACAGCCGGTCGGTAGATGAATTATGAATATCCTGCATGGTTTTCCCTCCGCAATTTACTTCTTTACTACTTTACCACAATAAAGCGATAAAGTCAAGAGGATTTTCAAAAAAAATATTTTTTTCGGAAAAAAGGAGAAAGGTGAGGAAAACGGGGTTGTCTTCCTGTACGAAAGTGAAAAAAACAACGGCTGAAAAGCGAAAATATTACCTTTTTCGCCGTCTTGACAAAACGCGCGCGGCATGATAAAATGAGGATGATAAATCATTTCGTGAACCGCGGGATGCGCAAGACGGAATATTTACTCTTTCAATCACAATTCAACGGAACCCGTAACTGACGGAAACGTGGAGTACCACAGGGGAGCGGGAGTTTTTCCGAACAAGCCGACCGTCTGGGCGCAACTTCTTTGTATGGGGGAAGTGCGCCTTGTTTCTTTTTTATAAAAATTGCCGCGTGGATCGGGGAACGGCCCCGGCGGGAAAAAGAACTTTGATATGAAACAAAGGAGAAAAAATATGAACGTTTACGAAGTACGCGAGATCGGCGATCTGATCCGCGAAAACCCGTACGTCGGGCGCGGGATCATCGTTGGGAAAACGGCCGACGGCAAAAATGCCGTATCGGCGTATTTTATCATGGGGCGGAGCGCAAACAGCCGCAACCGGATTTTTGCGAAACGCGACGGAGTGGTTTATACCGAGCCGTTTGACGCTTCAAAGGTGGAGGATCCCTCGCTGATCATTTACGCGGCGGTGCGGGAATGCGGCAACCGGCTGGTGGTGACCAACGGCGACCAGACCGACACGATCGTAGAGGGGCTTCCCGCCGGCAAAACTTTTGAACAGGCGTTGGAAAGCCGCGCGTTCGAGCCGGATTTTCCGAACTGGACGCCGCGCATCAGCGCCATGCTTACGTTTGAGGGCGGCAATTTCTCCTACCGTATGAGCATTCTCAAAAGTGTGGACGCCGAGGGCAGCGATTGCGCCCGGTACGTCTTTGCCTATCCTTCCAAAGCGGGGCTGGGTCACTTTCTGCACACCTACGTGACCGACGGCAACCCGATCCCCACCTTTCAGGGCGAGCCGGAGCGCGTGGAGATCCCCAACGACATGGAAGCGTTTACCGAGCGGCTCTGGAACGCTTTGAACGAGCAAAACAAAATCTCTCTTTACGTTCGCTATACCGATTTTGCCACCGGAAAGAGCCGGGAAACGATTATCAACAAAAATCATTGAAAGGGAAAACGATCATGAAGGAATTTGAATTGAAATACGGGTGCAATCCCAACCAGAAACCCGCGAAAATTTATATGCGGAACGGCGGCGACCTGCCCATTGAAATTCTTTCCGGCCGTCCCGGTTATATCAATTTTCTGGACGCGTTCAACGCCTGGCAGCTGGTCAAGGAGCTGAAAGAGGCCACCGGGCTTCCCGCGGTCACCTCGTTCAAGCACGTCAGCCCCACTTCGGCGGCGGTTGGCATTCCGCTTTCCGAAAAGTTGAAAAAGGCCTGCTTTGCGGACGATATCAAAGAGCTGGACGAAAGTCCGCTTGCCTGCGCCTACGCCCGCGCCCGCGGCACCGACCGGATGTGCTCCTTCGGGGATTGGGTGGCGCTTTCCGACGTTTGCGACGTTACCACCGCAAAACTGATCAAGCGCGAGGTTTCGGACGGCATCATTGCGCCGGGGTACGAGCCGGAAGCACTGGAAATTCTGAAAACCAAGCGCAAAGGCAACTACAACATTGTCAAAATCGACGCCTCCTACGTTCCCGAACCGCAGGAGACCAAACAAGTGTTCGGCATTACCTTCGAGCAGGGGCGCAACAATTTCAAAATCGACCGCGAGCTGCTCTCCAATTTAGTCACCAAAAATAAAACCCTGCCCGAGGGCGCCGTCCGCGATCTGATCATTTCGCTCATCACCCTCAAATATACGCAATCTAACTCGGTCTGCTTCGCCGTAGACGGTCAGGCAATCGGCGTTGGCGCGGGTCAGCAATCCCGCATTCACTGCACGCGCCTTGCCGGCACCAAAGCCGACACCTGGTTTTTGCGCCAGCACGAGAAGGTGCTGGGTCTTCCGTTTCTGCCCACGCTCGGCCGCCCCGATCGCGACAACGTGATCGACGGCTATATCAACCAGAACGAGGAGGACGTTTGCGCCGAGGGCATTTGGCAAAAGTATTTTTCCGCCCGTCCCGAGCCCTTCACCAAAGCCGAGCAGCGCTCCTATCTGGATACCATTACCGGCGTTTCCCTCGGGTCGGACGCGTTTTTCCCGTTCAGCGATAACATCGAGCGCGCCAAAAAGAGCGGCGTTTCCTACGTTGCCGAGCCGGGCGGGTCCATCCGCGACGACGCCGTGATCGAATGCGCCGACCGCTACGGTATGGTCATGGCGTTCACCGGTATACGCCTGTTCCACCATTAAAAAATGAAGCTGTTGGTGGTAGGCGGTGGACGCGTTGGAAGAAGCGGGGGGTCCCCTGCTTCGGCCCGCGCGCCAACGCCGTTGCTGACGGCATTGCCTTTGCGGGCAAATTCTGCCGCCGCGATATCGGCCAAAGGGCGCTGAAAGCAAAATAAAGCGAATTTCGGGGCGATCGCCCCGTATTTCAAAAAACTTTATTTGCGATATCACAGGAGTTTTTTATGAAGGTTTACAGAGTTTACGTAGAGAAAAAGCCGGAACTTGCAAACGAGGCGCGCGCTTCTTTCGGAGCTGTTTCCGCCCCCGGCGGCGCTCGGCGCGCTCCCCTCCGACTTATTCGCCCTTCGGGCTCATAGCCCTGCGACCGTGCGGTCAAGCCCCACAGGCAAAAACAAAAAAGGCACCATATGGTGCCTTTTGTTTTTGGTTGCGGAGGTGGGATTTGAACCACACGACCTCCGGGTTATGAGCCCGACGAGCTACCAGGCTGCTCTACTCCGCGATATGTCTTTTGGGACAATCAAAAATCGGTGCGCTTTCTTGCTGTTTGCCTCGCACACTTGCGCCCTTTTCCTCGCCCCCCATTTTCAGCCCCGGGTGGTGCCGGTGACCGGGATCGAACCGGTACGATACTTTCGTATCACGGGATTTTAAGTCCCGGGCGTCTGCCAGTTCCGCCACACCGGCGTTCTCACCTTGGAACTTGCTCCCCGCTTTCGGTTCGCGTTGCTTATTATAACACTGTTCTTTAAATTTGTCAACCCTTTTTGCCGATTTTTTGTTTTTTCTTTTCGAGCTCTTTCGGCAAGTTTTAATTCTTATGGCGGGGCGATAATCCCAAAAGATAATCTGCCGACACCTCAAAAAACAAACAAAGTCGTTTCAAATCTTCAATGCTCGGCTCGTTTTTGTCGGTTTCCAGATAAGAAATTTTCCGTTGCGTTGTTTTTAACGCGTTTCCCAGTTGCGCCTGCGTCAGTCCTCGGTCCTGCCGCAATTCCCGCAGCTTTTCACCAAACGTCATTTTTTCTACCGCCTTTCTTTCATCATTCTATCATAGACAAAAATTGTCCGTTATAAATTAGATAAAAAACGTCTGCGTTTATGATTTGCAAAGATCGAACGCTTGACAATTCCGAAAGGGAAGGGTATAATGAAATTATGTTTTACATTCGGTTGATCAAACGGGAAAAGGAGGAAAAACCATGCTGTACGCGTCTTGTTTCCCGGACGTTCCCGCCGACGCGGCGGCCTTGCGCGCTCTTGGCTTCTCGCCTTTGGAAAACGACGTCTGGATTTTGGAAAAGAAGGCCGAAACGCCGGGGTTTTCCATAACGTATCGCGTGAAAAGCAATTCCTGCCGCGTGGAAGTGACCGATACCGAAAGCGGTTGGGAATACGATTTGTTCAACGTTTCTTCCTCGGGCGGGGCAACGGTGCGCGCTTTGCGCGAGGAAGCGGAGGACTTTCTTGCCGAAGTGGGCAGGCGTTGCTTCGGCGTCCGGCCGCACCGCGCCGAGGTCCTGCGCTATTGCAAGGAAACCTACGGGACCGAGGCCGACTATCCCTTTCAGGACAGCAACGCGCAGGTGGTGCGCAAGCCGAGCGGGAAATGGTACGGACTGTTGATGACGATCCCCGCGGAAAAACTGATCCCCGGGAAAAAGGGGGAGATAGAAGTGCTCAATCTGAAAGCCCTGCCCGCGCGGATTGCAAATCCGGATTTTCGGTATGTTTTTCCGGCCTGGCACATGAATCGGAAATACTGGATCAGCGTACCGCTGGACAGCACCATTCCGGAAGAGCTTTTGCACACCCTCATCGACGAGAGCTACGGACTGGTGAAATAAAGGCGGCAACGGGTATTTTTTGCTCCGGAGAGCGCCCGCGCTTTTCTGCGCAAAGCCGCAAAAAAGAAAAAACGGCGTTTGGTCTTGCATTCGGGCAGAAATTATGATATGATAAATAATCATATCAAGGAAAGGGGAGCCGCAGGCATGGCACGACCCGCAGAATGGACGATTCCGGCACTCGCCTATCTGGGCGACGCGGTCATGGAAGTTTTTGTGCGCGAGCATCTTGTAAAGCGAGGGCTGGCGCATTCGGCGGCGCTCAATCGCGCCGCGCTCAAATTCGTTTGCGCTTCGGCGCAAGCGTCGGCGGCCGATCGCGTTTTGCCGCTGTTGACCGAGGAAGAGCTCGGCTGGTTCCACCGGGGGCGCAACTCCAAGCATCTCAACTTTCCCAAAAACGCCGACCCTGCCGACTACCGCAAGGCCACGGGGCTGGAAGTTCTGTTCGGCTTTCTGCACGAAAGCGGGCAGGAGGAGCGCGCCCGCGAGCTGTTTGCCGCCGGATATGAATTGCCGGAAAAATTGACGAAAAACGAGGAGTAAGACCATGAAAAATCCGAAAATCAAAATTACCGTACGCGACTTTGGCACCATGACCGCCGAGCTTTACCCCGAAAAAGCGCCCAACACCGTGCGCAATTTCCTCTCGCTGGTGGATAGCGGGTTCTTTACCGGCGTGATCTTCCACCGTGTCATCAAGAATTTTATGATCCAGGGCGGCGGATTTACTGAGGACTTTTCCGAAAAGCGCGCCGCGGCCATTCCCGGCGAGTTCCGCGCAAACGGGTTTATGGCAAACGATCTGCACCACGCACCCGGCGTGCTTTCCATGGCGCGCACGAGCGATCCCAACTCGGCCTCCTCGCAGTTTTTCATTATGCACGGCGACGCGGGGTATCTGGATAGCCAGTACGCCGGTTTCGGCAAGGTGACCGAGGGGCTTGACGTGGTGGACAAAATTGCAAACGTGAAAACCGGGCGGTTGGGCTGGTACGAGGATGTTCCCAAAACGCCGGTGGTGATCGAATCGATCGAGCGCATTGAAGACTGATAAAGGAGAACAAAAATGAACACGCAGCTTTTGAAATTGTTGAACCGTGATAGCCGTTCCTCGGCCAAAGACCTTGCCACCATGCTGGGGCTTTCGGAGGAGCAGGTACGCGCCGAGATTGAGGAAATGGAGCGCGAAGGCATTATTCGCGGCTACAAAGCGGTCATTGACTGGGAGCGGCTGGACGACGCCAACGTTTCGGCCATCATCGAGCTGAAAGTTACCCCCAAGGCCGGGCTGGGCTTTGAGGAGATCGCTTCCAAGGTCATGCGCTATCCCGAGGTGGAGTCGGTCTATCTCATGTCCGGCGTGTACGATCTGAATGTGGTGGTCAAGGGGCGCACCTTCCACGAGGTTGCCAAATTCGTTGCCAAGGAGCTTTCCACCATCGAGTCGGTCACATCCACCGCAACGCATTTTGTTCTGCGCCGCTACAAGGAAATGGACGTTGAGCTTTTGGGCGACGGCGAGGACGAGAGGGGCAGTTATTCGCTGTGATGGACTACGAGAAAATTCTTTCCCCAACGGTGGTATCGCTTCCGCCCTCGGGGATCCGCAAATTCTTTGACATTGCCGGAACCATGAAGGGCGTGATCTCGCTCGGCGTGGGCGAGCCGGATTTTCAAACCCCTTGGGAGATCCGCAACGCCGGCATTCGCTCGCTGGAAAACGGCAAAACGCGCTACACCGCCAACCGCGGGTTAGAAGCTTTGTGCCGCGAGATCGCCGACTACCAGAAGCGCAAATACGATCTTTCCTACGATCCCGCAACCGAAATTATGGTCACCGTTGGCGGCTCCGAGGGCATTGACGCCGCCATTCGCGCCATGGTCACCCCGGGCGACGAGGTCATCATTCCCCAGCCGAGCTACGTTTGCTACGAGCCGCTGGTGCGCATGACGGGCGGCGTGCCGATTATTCTGGAAACCACCGCCGGGGATGATTTTAAAGTGACCCCGCAAATGCTTCGCGGTGCGCTGACCGAAAAGACCAAGCTGCTGATTTTGCCCTACCCCTGCAATCCCACCGGCGCAATTATGGAAAAAGCCGACCTGGAAGCCATTGCCGGGGTGCTGCGCGAAACCAATGTGGTCGTCCTTTCGGACGAGATTTACGCCGAGCTTACCTTTGGCGGCCGCCGTCACGTTTCGGTGGCGTCAATTCCCGGTATGCATGAACGCACAGTGGTGGTCAACGGTTTTTCCAAGGCCTTTTCCATGACCGGCTGGCGGTTGGGCTATGCCTGCGGACCCGCGCCCATCATCAAACAAATGGTCAAGATCCATCAATACGCCATCATGTGCGCGCCCACCACCGCGCAGTACGCCGCCATTGAGGCGCTTCGCAACGGTGACGACGCCGTTGCCGCCATGAAAGAGGAATACGATATGCGCCGCCGCCTGATCGTGAACGGTTTTAACGAGCTAGGGCTTGCCTGCCGCACGCCGCTGGGCGCGTTCTACGCGTTCCCCTGCATCAAATCCACGGGAATGACGAGCGAGGAGTTTTGCGAAAAACTGCTTTATTCGCAAAAGGTTGCCGTTGTTCCCGGCACGGCGTTCGGCAAAGGCGGCGAGGGCTTTATCCGCGCTTCTTATTGCTATTCCACCGAGCATATTTCCGAGGCGCTGCGCCGCATTGGGCAGTTCTTGCGGGAAATAAAAAGTTAATCGCAAAAAAGGCGGCCCGAAGTTACCGTAAGTTCCATAGGGAATTTTCGGTAAAGCACGGCTCATTCGAAAACAGGCGTGGCGTGAAGCCACGCCTGTGCTCATTTTGTTTGTTGTTCAGTCGAAGTCGGGATGCTCCACGGCTCCGACAAAGTTGTAGATGATCTCGATGGTGTGCCTGTAATGCCCGTCAACATTTTGCTTTTCGTGAATCAGCACCTTGTCCATGAAGGCACGAAGAATCTCCGGCGTGAGTTCTTGAAAATCGCTGTACTTGTCCACGATGGCAAGAAACTTGAGAATATCGTCCATCTGATTCTTGGAGTACTGAATACTGCCTTTCAATTTCTCTGCCTTTTCTTTGAGTTCTGCCTGCTCGGTTTCGTAGTTCTCACTCATCTTCAAAAAACGATCTTCAGAGATCTTGCCTGAAACCTTGTCTTCGTAAAGGCTTTGGATGATTTTATCAAGTTCTTTCATCCTCGCTTCAATATCCGCAACCTCTTTCAAAGACTGACTAAGTTCGCGTTTCGTTTTTGCGTCACTTCGATTTTTCAGAATGTTGTAGAACTCCTCTTTGTTCTCGCTTGCGTAATGGATTGTAAACTGCAAGTCGTTTTTAATCATTTCCTCGACCGCGTGAACGGTTATTTGATGAGAAGTGCAGGTCTTCTTTTTCTTTTTACGGTACGATGAACAGTTGAAATATTCCGCCTGTTTCATTGTTGTGCAACGGCAGAGATACATTTTCTGTCCGCAGTCGGCGCAGTAAAGCAGTCCGGATAACATACTCATTTCGCCCATTTCCGTTGGGCGACGGCGCCCTTCTCGGATTTTTTGAACGATGTCGAACGTTTCCTGATCAATAATCGGCTCTTGCGTGTTCTCAAAGATTACCCAGTCTTCCTTTGGCGCGTCTATCCGTTTCTTAGATTTGTATGATTTCTTAAAAGATTTGAAATTGACCGTATGACCGAGATACTCCATGTTTTCTAAAATTCCCGCAATCGTTTTCGTATTCCATATTTCCGATTCTTCTTTTAACTTCAGTGATGTTGGAAGATTGTATTTATGGAAATGCACCACGGGTGTATCAATTCCTCGTTCGGTCAAAATTCTTGCAATCTGTGTAGGACCGTATCCTTTCACACAAAGGCTGAAGATCTCTCTGACGATAGCCGCACCTTCTTCCTCTACAATCCATTTTTCTTTGTCATTTGGATCTTTCATATATCCGAGTGGCGGTAGATAGGAAATGTGTTTCCCGGCGTTGCCTTTGGCCTTGACGACTGCCTTGATCTTACGACTGCAATCTTTCGCATACATCTCATTGAGAATATTTTTGAAAGGCGTAATATCGTCGTCGGGATTGATCTCGCTGTCCACTTGGTCGTAGATAGCG
>JBGUNW010000166.1:0-5738 GCA_045117555.1 Eubacteriales bacterium | reverse complement strand
GGCGCCCTTTTTCATTTGCGCTTCCAACCCTGCCTTATCGCTTAAAAATTCGCGGTACCGGCTTTGAACGCCTGCAAGTGCGTCTGCCGTGACCTCGCCGACTGCCAATTTGAAATCGCCGTAGCCCTTCCCTTCAAATTCCCGCTCGATCTCCTCAATGCTTTTCCCGGTAAAGCAGGAATAAATGGTGATGAGGTTGCTGACGCCCGGCTTTTGCTGGTCAAAACGAATTTCAGCGCCCGAATCGGTAACCGCGCGCTTGAACTTACGGATAATTGTATCCCGATCGTCCAGAATATATACCACGGCGTTTTGATTTTCGTCCGACTTGCTCATCTTTTTTTCGGGATCGGCAAGCGACATGATCTTTTTGCCGTTTTTGGCGAGCATGGCCGTTGGGATCGTAAAGGTATCGGGATAGATTTGATTGAAGCGGTTTGCAATATCGCGGCAGAGCTCCACGTGCTGGACCTGGTCGATCCCTACCGGAACCACGTCGGTTTGATAGAGCAGGATATCCGCCGCCATCAGCACGGGATAGGTGAACAGCCCGGCGTTGATATTATCGGCATGGCGGGCGCTCTTATCCTTAAACTGCGTCATGCGGGAAAGCTCGCCGAACATGGTAAAGCAATTCAAAATCCATGCAAGCTCGGCGTGTTCGTGCACCATGGACTGCACGTAAAGCGTGTTCTTTTCAGGGTCAAGCCCGCAGGCAAGATAGAGCGCGAGCGTTTCGTAGGTGCGACGGCGCAAATCGGCCGGGACCTGCCGGACGGTAACTGCGTGCTCGTCCACCACGCAATAAAAGGTTTTATACTGTTCGCTGTATTCTTTAAAATTGCGAATGGCGCCCAAATAGTTGCCAATGGTTAGGTTGCCGCTTGGCTGAACGCCCGAAAAAGATACTTTTTGTTCCCCAAACATTCCTCTGTGTTTCTCCTTTGGGATGGATTCTAAAAATCCGACGGCGGTTTTCCGCCGTCGGAAAAGTGGTTTCAATTGGTGTAGCGGTTACTCTTTAACCATGCGGCGTAAAGCGCGTACGGCGAATCGAGCTGTTCGTATTCCTCGCCCGATTTGGGATCGGCGGTGATATCGGTGACTTCAATTTTATCGTTCATGGGGTTCAGCACCGCATCTTTGCGCGCCGCGTATTTGGTGGAAATTGCAGAAAGCACCGCGTAGTTGACTTCTTCCAGGTCCAGCGTTGCGATAAGATCGCTCAAAACCGTGTATTGCGCCGCTTCTGCTTGATAGCCGATCGGTTTTTCCTGGTTGTCACGTTTATTGATGCGCAGGTACCATTCGTCGTCGGTATGCGGGGTGAGCAGGCGCTTGATTTCCAAAAGCAGGGCTTTGAGTTCCTCCATGGTGGTGCAAGCCTCAATGCGGGCGACCAGCTTACCGTTGAGATCGTAGAGATAGCGCACCAGCTCGGAATTGAGCGTTCCGCAATAGGTAAAGTCGGGGTCGGTATCCGGCACGGCGACGTTTGCTTCGGCTTTCTCGCCGTTGCGGTAGAGGTTGAAGTTTACGCTTTCCACCGTTT
Source organism: Eubacteriales bacterium (assembly GCA_045117555.1). Taxonomy (GTDB): domain Bacteria; phylum Bacillota; class Clostridia; order Oscillospirales; family CAG-272; genus UMGS1865. Next base: position 4,186 of record JBGUNW010000166.1, on the reverse strand, counting down.
CATCGGCCTCAACCGTTACCAAAAAGAGCGCGTAGGTGGCGTCGTATTCGGGATCGATCTCCTCATCGGTATCGTTGAAAAGCAGATCCAGCTCCACCGCGGTTGCGCTTCCCTTCGGATCCACGGCAACGTCGGTCAGATATTCCAGACCGGGAGTATAGACCAGATAGGTGTACTTGATTTTGCCGTTGGCCATTTCCTTTTGCGACTGCAACACCTGCAAAGAGCCGGCCTCGGCATTTTTGCAATTTGCGGTAAACCATTGCCAAAGAACAGGGTTTGCCGAAATGGAAGACAGCGAAATTTCGGGATTCAGGCGCGCCTGATAGGTTTCGGTATTCAGCGTATCGAACGGAATGCGGATCAAGTGCGTGGTAATCGGCACTTCATTCCTCTCCCCGTTGACAGTAACGTAGACCTTGGTTTTTGTAGTACTCTTGAAATCAATGGATACGGTACCGACTGTACTTCCCGCCTGCGTTCCGGTCATGGCAAAGTTCAGATTGCCTTCTTCATCTTCCAAAACGTCGAAATCGGCTTGATATTGATTGTTGTAAACGTAGAAATCGGTATGGTAAATGGATTGCGTAGGATCAAAGCCCTGCAACAGGTAGGTGCCTTTGCCGGTTTCGTCGCATTTTTCGATCCATTCTTTCAGAACGGGGTTTTGCAGATAAACGCTGCGATCCAGCCCGGTTTTGACTGTGTAGGCATAGCCCTTTGCGCCGAGGACGGGTTCATTCTCGCCCTGCTCCATGGTGGAGAGCGCAATGGAACGGAAATTCAGATCCAGCGTGGGATCGGCGCCGGTTACGTCGCGGTTTTGCACCTTGCCGGTCTCCCAGATATTTTCGTCCATTTCGGGTTCGGGATAGGTAAGGAACGCGTTGCCGGTTTTGAAAATATCCATGTGGTAGGGGTACTCGGAAGAATAAGAAACAATGCGTTTCTGGTTGTCGTTGGGATCGGGAACGAGCTGATAGGTTTTTCCTTCCACACCGTATTGCAGAACGTTGCGGAACTCGGCGTTGGTGTTGAGAAGCGTAAGCACCTTCATGCTATACTCCAAGCTTTCGGTTTGCGAGCAAACGCCGAACATACTGCCGTAAACGTCCTCGGCCGAAAGGGTGGGATTTTTGAGCACGACAGGATAGTATTCCGAATCCTCGGCGCGGTAGGCGGCCAGCTCTTCGTAGCCCATGGTGGCAATGGAGAGCGCGGCGGTCTTTTCCCCGTTTGTTTCGCCGAAGTAACCGCCGTCAAACTGGTATTCTTTCAGTTTCAAAAAAGCTTTGGTAAACTCTTCGTCGGTAAACAGACTATTGAATTCCAGCGGAACGCTGCGGGAAATTTCGCTTAAATCCTCGTAACGATAGCCGATGACCGAAAGACCGCCCTCGTTTTCGAGTGTGTCGGGGTTGATGTTCCAATAATACGCCAACAGATCCAGGCATTCGGAATAGCTTGCGTTGATAGGCAGAATGCTCTCGTCGCCTTTGGATTTGACTTCTTCCAGATAGTTATAAACATACTTATTGAAGAAACCGTTGATCTTGCCCTGACGGTAAATGGCGTCGGCGTCGGTTTCGGCCATAAGCTCCTTGTTCAGAAGCATGACGGTATACTCGCCGAGCGCATGGTTGTTGGGAATGGCAAGAATTTCGCCGTTGTAGGAAGCGGCGCTCAACAGATAACTGTTGATATTGGAGCGGATTGCCTTGGAGTTACCGTTCAATTCAACGTTGAGCGAAGCGAGCCAGCCGTTTTCGGCGTACGTTTTGAACATTTCCTCGCCTTGCAGATAAACGATATCGACCTGATGTTCGAGAAGCGCCGGGTATTTGATAACGGTGATGCCCCACTCGTTGACCTCGGTTTCGGCCGGGGTGCTCTCATCGTCGGTTTTGGGGGTAACGAAAGCACGCGTTTCGTAGAACCCGCGGATCTCGTTATCCAGCGTTTCGCGGTAGACTTCCTCGGGGATGTATTTGACCACCAGGTGAACCTTGAAACGGTTTTTGGTAATTTCATCCAGTTTGGCGGCAACGAGTTTTTGCGCTTCTTCGCTGACGCTGTTCTCGTTTTCGGTTACCACCCACATGGTGAGCGTGGTGGCCGTTTGCTGGAATTTATCCTCAATGTCGGTTTGCGTTTTGCAACCGGCAAGAACAGCCGGCAGCAACAGCACCAAGCAGAGCGCCAGACATAACAATCTTTTTTTCATTTGGATTCCTCCGTTTCGGAATGGGAGTTTTGGGGTTTGGAAACCGCGCCGGAAGCGCGGCTCCCATACACTGATATCTTTATTATTTTACAACTTTTCAGGGGTTCTGTCAAGCTCTTTTTTCGGCGCACGCGGATACGCGCGTGCGCGCAGGCGGGTTTTCGGGCAACCGTATTCCCTTTTTTGGCGAAAACAATCGGCTTCCTGCACAAAATGATTTTGCCCGGTTTTATCAGTCCGCCGATTTTTTCGGTTTCTTTTCACAATTTTTTTGCACTCGCTTTGTGAAATGCGACGGTTCTTATTCCATGAACCCTTTGAGGTGCCGCGCACGGCTGGGATGACGCAGTTTGCGCAGAGCTTTGGCCTCGATCTGGCGGATACGTTCTCTGGTAATGTCAAACTCTTTGCCCACTTCTTCGAGCGTCCGGGTTCTGCCGTCGTAAAGCCCGAAACGGAGTTTGATGACGTGCCGCTCGCGCGGAGTGAGTGTGTGGAGCTGACGCTCCAATTCCTCGCGCAGAATATTTGCCGAGGTGGCTTCGGCAGGGGAAGGAGTATCCTCATCCGGAATAAAGTCGCCCAAGTGGCTGTCTTCCTCTTCGCCGATCGGCGTTTCCAGCGAAACGGGATCCTGCCCCACTTTGATGATCTCGCGTACTTTTTCGGCCGACATGCCCAGTTTTTCGGCAATTTCCTCGGGCGTGGGTTCGCGCCCCATTTCCTGCATCATCTGCCGGGAATAGCGCGAAACTTTATGAATGGTTTCCACCATGTGTACCGGGATACGAATGGTTCTTGCCTGATCGGCAATGGCGCGGGTAATGGCCTGGCGGATCCACCACGTTGCGTAGGTGGAAAATTTGAAGCCCTTGGTGTAGTCGAACTTTTCAACTGCTTTCATCAGGCCCAGGTTCCCCTCCTGGATCAAATCCAGAAAATACATTCCGCGGCCGACGTAACGCTTTGCAATACTGACCACCAGGCGCAAATTTGCCTCTACCAACTGGGTTTTGGCGGATTCGTCGCCCGCCATCATACGTTCGGCAAGTTCTTTTTCCTGCTCGCCGCTGACCAGCGGAACTTTGCCGATTTCTTTCAGGTAAAGGCGCACGGGGTCGTCGGTGCCGATCCCCTCCTGCTCCAAGAAAGAATCAATACCTTCACCCGAGCCGAGAGAAACGACCTCGTTTTCGATTTCGCTCATTTCGTCGTTGGAGAAATCTTCATCCTCAAACGCAACGCCGTTATCTTCCAGCTTTTCGTAAAGCTGGTCGATGCTGTCAACGTCAAAGTCCATTTCTTCCAGCGCGTCGTCCAGATCGCTGGCCGAAAGTTTTCCCTTTTTGCCTTTTTCGATCAGCTGTTCGATATCAACTTTTTCTTTCGTACCGTCCGGAGCGCCTTCAACCTCTTCGGAAAGCACTTCCTTCTCCTCGGGTACTTCCTCTACGACTGCGGTTTTCGGAGTTTGCTTTTTGCTCATTCGTTATTGCCCTTCCTTTTATGTAATTTCAACTTTCTGATATTTTCCAATCTTGTTTGCAGATCGGCATCCTTGGTGCGCGTTTGCTCGGAAAGCGCACGCAGGTTTGCAACCGTGCCCCGGAAAATTTCCGGCCCGTTTTGCGTAAGCGCCCGCCGGGACATTTCGGCCTTTTGAACGCGACCCATTTCATCCGGCGAGAAATCCTGCCCGAGCAGAGCAAAATCAAAGCCGGACTCGCTGTTTTGCAGTTTGAGGATCGCCTCAAACACTCTACGGTAAAAATCGGTGATAAAATCCGTCGGCTCCAACAGAATTCTGCCGGCGGCCACTTCCCTGCGGTATTCCTCAAACATCAACAGCATACCGATAACGGCCTCCTCGGTTGCGGCGGCCTTGGGGTCTTTGGCGGCGTCCGGGTTGATCTGATCACCAAAGTTTTTAATGGAGGCGCGCGCCTCGCGGCTCTCTCGCTC